>CALBMW010000982.1 GCA_937896275.1 uncultured Myxococcales bacterium | reverse complement strand
GCCGATTCGCCGCTACGTCTGCGTAGCGGTGACCGGGGCTCGCGGACGCCGATCTGCCTGCCACGGCGTCGGCACGTCCGTTGCTCTTGGGGTTCCCCGTCCTGGCCGTTCCGAGCCATGGCGCTGGCTCCGCAGCAACTGCTGGCTCCGCAGCAACCGAGGAGGTCCCGAGTGGATTCCATCGACGTCGCCATCTCCCAAGTGGAGAAGCTCTATCAGTCAGTCACGGGCCTCGACGCTCCGACGCCTGGCGACACGCCCTACGCCACGATTCCGCCAGAGCGCGATCCCTACCAGTTCGTCGAAGCTCAGATGGAGCGCCTGCTCAGCATGCTGGGCGCGGTCGACCGGCGAATCGGCCAGTCGGCCCCGTGGGCCCCCGCCGCTTCGGCCTGGGAGAGCCCCGACGCCTACATGATCTGTGTCGATCTGCCCGGCGTTTCGCCCCGCAGCGTCAAGGTGTCGGTGGCGCGCAACACGGTCGAGATCGAGGGGGAGCGCCCCCAGCCCGCGCCCGCGGAGTTCACGCCGCGTCAGATCGAGGGACCCGCCGGACCCTTCCGTCGTTCCATCCCGCTGCCGTCCGACGCTCAGGCCGAGCGGCTCGAGGCGGAGTTCGATCAGGGGGTGTTGACGCTGCGCGTGGCCCGCGTTCGGGGCGAGGCGCGCCGGGTGGTGGTCAAATGAACACCGAGATGCACGAGCCGATGCGGGCCGAGGCCCACGGCGGTGAGCCGATGGCGCCGTCCCTTCCGGCGCCCCAGGCGGAGCGCGAGACCCGGAGCGCCCCGGCGGGACGCTCGAAGCGCCGCTCGTCGGGGCCCCGCACCTCGGCCTCCCGCGCGTCCTCGTCGGCGGCGCCCGCGGCGTCCTCGTCGGCGGCGCGGGGCGCGCCCAAGGCGGCGGCGTCCCGTGCGTCCTCCTCGGCGGCGTCCGCTGCGCGGCAGGCGACGACGAAAGCGAAGCCCGCTCCGAGGAGCGTGACAGCGGGAGAGATGAGGAAGTTGCAGCTGCTCAACGACCGGCTGTGCCAGGCGATGGACGCCCTGGAGTGGGTCGAGCGCGGCGGCGGGGTCATCCACGAACCCGGCTGAGTTGGCGGTCGTGTCCCATCCCAGGCAGGTCGTGACGCCTGGGTGAGTCCTCTGAATCTGGCCAAGGTCATCGGGATCCAGTCAACGATGTAATCGTGTCGAGTTATTGGGTGCGGCGGCTTCGTCCGCAGGTTCGTCGCACCTTTTCGTCTGGCCGCAAGCCAGGCACCAACCCGCGGGCAGACAACGAGACGATGCCGAAAGGCAAAGGAGCCAAGTGATGGAAGCCAAGGTGGACGTGCGCAAGCTGCAGCTGCTGAACGACCGCATCAACCAGACGATCGAGGCGCTCAACCAGGTGCGCATGTCGGTCCACGGTCTCGCGCACTCCGGCGCGGTGCCGGCCGGGCAGTTCGTCGGGCAGCAGGGACTCGGCGGCGTCGTGCCCCAGGGGCAGTGGGTCCAGCCGCAGCTGCAGCAGGCCTACGCGCAGCAGCCCTATGGCGTGACGGGGACGCCCTACGGCTACGGCCTGCTGCACAGCAGCATGGGCCAGCCGCTCCTGTTCGCCGGCCCGACCCAGATCCCCCAGCAGATTCCCACCCAGGCGTGGGCGCCCTTCTTCGGCCAGGGCATCGGCCAGGGCATCGCTCAGGGCTTCGGTCAGAACGTCGGCGTCGGCGGCCTCGCCCACACCGGCATCGAGACCGTCGAGATCCAGGCGGCCGAGATGCGCGCGAGCGATCCGAACCGGATGGCGCAGACCTTCCCCTACGTCTTCAAGATGTAGGACGCCACGCCAACCCCGGCGGCCCCTCGCCGGGATGGCATTGGCGGGGGCGCGCCGTTCCTTCGGGGACGGCGCGCCCCCACCTTCCCACTTCTACCGACCGCGAGCGGCCGATGTTGGACAACTCAGCGACCTTGCTCGACCGGCTCCAGCTGGCCCGCGTTCTCATCGCAGTCGGTGAGTTGCGCGACGCGGAGTCCGAGATCGCGGCGGCAATCGAGGAGGACGCCGAGGACAGCTCGGCCTTCGGCCTCCTCGCCAAAGTCAAACACATGCGGGGTGAGCTGTCCGAGGCCGTGGCCTGCTGGGCGCGTACCCACGCCAACGGATCCGCCAATCAGGCGGCCCGAATGCATCTGGACGCCATGTACGGGCTCGCGCTGGACCCCGAGCGGGGGGCGGGCGAGTTCCTGGCGATCGGTCACAAGCAGCTCGTGCGAAAGCCGATGGCCTACCTGGCCCTCGAGGAGGCCTTCGTTCACTACGTCGCGCGGCGCCCGGCCCAGGCGCGTGAGCATTGCCAGCGCGTGGCGGATCGCCACCGCACGCGGGATCGTGACCTGTACAAGCTGGCGGTCCTCGCCGACGCATGGATCGCGCAGCACGCGGGTGACGTCGGTGTCGCCTGCGAGGTGCTCGAGGCGCTCGGCCGCGAGCGGGGCTTCGAGACGGATCGAGATCGCATCTGCACCCTTGTCGACCTGTACGAGGTGGACGGCACGCCGGAGCGACTGCGCGCCGCCGTCAACATCTGTCGCTTCCTGGAACGCACGGATCCGGTGCCGTGGATCACGGGCCGGCTCGCGAAGCTGTTGCGCCGGCTCGGTCACGACGCGCAGGCCGATGCCTATGAGGCGCGCCACATGATCGAGTTTCGGCGCGGGATGAACCGCCCGATCCGGGCGGACCTGATTCGCGTCGCGGCGCGTCGCTACCTGCCGCTGAGGCGCCTGCGCGCCGTGGCCTGCCCGGACGACGATCTGCCCGACGCCCCCTCGCGCGCGGAGTTGCTCGTCGCGCAGGCCCTGGCCGTCGGGGGCGAGCAGGCCAGCCTGTCGCCGGCCTTCGAGGCCCTGGGGGGGTGTCACCTGGGTTACGCCGCCGAGATCGCCTGGCTGGGCGGCGATGCACCGCGCGCCGCGGAGCTATGGCGCGCGGCGCTGGCCGCCGAGCCGACCGACGTACACATCGTGCGCGCCGCCCTCGGCGACCAGGACTGCGGGCACCTCGTGGTGGCGCAGCTCACCGACGAGCTGCCCGTGGACCGCCTGACACAGACGCTCAACGATGCCTTGGAGATGGATCCACGCGATCCGCGACCCTGGCGCGCCCTGGGGCTGCTGCTGCAGAGCTCGGCGCCCGCCCGCGCCCAGAAAGCGATCGAGCGGGCCGACGCGATCGAAGAGACGCGGCGGGCCACCAAGGGACGCATCGGGCGCACGCTGGCGGCCGCCGTGTATCGCTTCGTGGGGCGGAGCAAGGGCCTGATTCACGAGCTGTGGGCCAGCCGAACGCCCTGCGAAGGGGGACCGTCGAATGGCGTCCTGACGGCGGAGAGCATCCTCGGCAACGTGACCGACGACATGCGGAGCGGCATCCAGGCCACCTTCGTCTCGGTGCGAGAGTATGCCCGCGTCACGTTTCCGCACCTGATGGCCGACGCGGGCGACTACAAGTATGGCTTCCGCATCACGAAGGACGACGAGCCCTCGAGCGGAACATCGGCCGGTCTGCCGACCGCGCTCGCCTTCCTGTCCGTCTTCCTGCAGCGGTCCGTTCATCAGGACCTCGCGTTCACTGGCGCCATCGTGGCCGACGCGCACGACGTCCTGATCGTGGGGCCGGTGTCCGATCTCGAGGACAAGGTGCGCGGCGCCTACCACCGTGACCTGCGGGGCATCGTCGTGCCGGCGGCGAACCGTTCGGACGTGGCCGCGTCGCCTCTGGTGCCATCGGCGGTCGCCGAACGCTTCTGCCACTATGTGAGTCGCTTCGACGACGCGGTGAAGATCGCCTTCGGAGAGGACATCTTCCGGTAGGGGGGCTTTCGGCCCTCAGCCTTCAGCGTTCAAGGGTCGGCCTTCGGTGACCGCGAGCGACGGAGAGGCGCAACGCTCGACCCCCGGGGAGGGTGATGCGCTGCGCCGACCGCGCGGGCTCAGCCGCCGAACTCGGCCGCCGCGATCTCGAGGCTGCGCATCTTCTCCCAGAGGTTCTTCCTCGAGATGCCCAGCGCGCCCGCGGCGCGGGTGCGGTTGCCCCGGCACGCGTGCAGGGCGCCCAGGATGTGCCGTCGCTCGAACTGCCGAACCGCGGCCGAGAGGGGCTCGACCGCGCCGTCCGCCGTGACGATCGGCCGCCCGCCCTGCGCCCGGATCTCGGGCGGCAGATGGCGCAGCCGAATCTCACCGCCCTGCGCGAGCACGACCGCGTGCTCGATCGCGTGCTTGAGCTCCCGCACGTTGCCGGGGAAGGGGAAGGCGATCAGCGCGTCCCAGGCTTCGGGTGAGACCGCGGGCACGGGGCCTGTCCCGGCGAGCTCACAGACGAAGCGCCCGATGAGCAGGGGCACATCCTCGGGGCGCTCGCGCAGGGGCGCGATCTGCAACTCGAGCACACGCAGTCGATAGTAGAGGTCCTCCCGGAAGCGGCCGGTGGTCACCAGGCCGCGCAGATCGCGGTGGGTGGCCGAGATCACCCGCACGTCGACGTGCACGACGTGGTTGGTGCCGAGCGGCTGAAAGGTGCCCTCCTGGAGCACCCGGAGCAGCTTGGCCTGCGCGGAGAGGGGCAGCTCGCCCACCTCGTCGAGGAACAGTGTGCCGTGATCGGCCGCCTCGAAGCGGCCCGCGCGTCGCTGGTGGGCGCCGGTGAACGCGCCGCGCTCGTGGCCGAAGAGCTCCTCCTCGACCATGGTGTCCGGGATGGCTGCGCAGTTGACCGGCACCAAGGGCTGCCCGGCCCGCGGGCTGCCCTCGTGCAGAGCCCGCGCGACCAGCTCCTTGCCGGTACCGCTCTCGCCATGCACCACCACGGGCGCGTCGGACCCCGCGATGGCGTCGAGGTCCTCAATCATCTGGCGCATGCCGGCGGAGCGGGCGGTCAGCAGCGACCGCGCGAGCGGCGGGGGGGGTGGTGCGCTCATGGGCGGACGGGCGTGCGACATCAGGTTCATGGGTGCCCCTCGATCGATCATTGGATGCGACGGGCATGGTCGTGCGGTGAGGGCCGGGGGTGAATCGGGGCGGGGCTGGATTCTCGGCTGGGTGATCTCCGATGCGGGGTGGGGGTCGCCCCCGGCGATGGGGCGTGGCGCGGGCCCCACGTGGTGCGCCGCTGCTCCGCCTCGGCGGCGGGCTCGGGGGGCTGGTGCTCCATCCGGCGGGCAGGCCGCGGGGCTGCGGTGCGCGGGGCGCCTTGCGCGCAGCCGGCGCGACGGCTGGCACGACCGTTGAAAAGGCGTCAGCACGAAACGCGGGTCGCAGCGAGGGCCCGCAAGCCCCCCAGGAGAACCTCATGGATCGCCCCACCGATCGTCCCGTGCTTCGCCCGAGCCGCATTGAAGGCGACCTCGCCCGCACCACCCCGGACGCAGATCGCCGGCCGCCGCCATGGTCGGCGCGCCCAGGGTCGCCGGCCCGTGGGTCGGTGGCCCATGGATCGGCAGCGACCAGGTCGGCGGCCCGTTGGTCCTCGGCCCGCCGGCTGCTGGCGGGGTGGTCGCTGGCGGGTTCGTCGCTGGCGGGCCTGTCGCTGGCGGGTTCGTCGCTGGCGGGTCTGTCGCTGGCGCTGTGCACGCTGACCGTGGGCGCGCTGGGCTGCGAGAACGCCGACGACCCGGCCCTCTCGGTGTGGGCCGCGGACCGCAACCCGGTGCCGCTGTCGACCATCACGAGCGATCTGCCGGTGGCCGCCACCGCGTGCGCGCCCTCGGTGTCGCGCCTTCACTGGCAGTACAGCTACGACGCGGGCGATCGGCGCGTGCGATCGACCCTCTTCGAGGGCACGTCGACGCTCCCCGTCCGCGTCGAGACCTCGACCTTCGATGACGCTGGCCGCGTCGTCGCCGCCCGCGCCGAGTGGAACGCCGGCCAGGACTTCGTCTTGGTGACCCTGGAGCGGGACCCCGACGGCCGGGTCGTCCGACGCACCGTCGACGCCAGCGACAGCGTGGCGCGGGCGTCGGCCGAGGTCATCGAGCGCGGCGACGAGCACCTCGTGGTGCACGCCACCGGCGCCGTCCTGCTCCTTCGGCCCTATGAGCCCATGACCGCGCCGACCATCGACGCGTCGGCCTTCGACGCCATCCACGACCCGCTCGTCCGCGGCGACGCGCTCGTCCTCGGGCTGCTCCGTCACCTCGGGGAGGGCGGCGCGGCGGCCCCGCTCTTCGACCCCTTCGAGGTCATGGAGGTGCGAACGCTCGACGACGCCGGCCGCGTGGTGGCCTACGACTGGGATCTCACCGCCGACGGCGAGGCTGACATGACCGAGTCGGTCACCTACGCGCTGGTCGACGGGGGGCAGCAGGTCACTCGAGCGACCGACTGGAAGGCCGACGGCGCGGCCGACCGTGTGGTCGTCGAGCGCTTCGACGGCGCCGGCCGCTTGGTGGCGGAGAGTCGCGACGACGACGGGGACGGCGCGGTGGAGACGGCGCGCACGCTGACCTACGACCTCGCCGGTGCGCTGGTCGGGGAGCAGATGGTCGATGGCGCGGGTCGGCTACAGATCGTCACCCGGTACGAACGCTCGCCCGGCCAGCTGATCACCGAGGTCGACGCCGACGGCGACGGCGCTGTGGACCATCGCACCGCGCTCTATGTCCGCGACGACGGTCAACGCGTGCTCAAGCTCGAGGACGAGGGCGACGACGGCCTGGTCGACTGGCAGAAGCGTTATGTCTACGACGAGGCTGGCCGGCGCGTGTACGACGAGCGCGATCACGACGTCGACGGGCGCGCGGACCAGCGCTGGGACTATGGCTGGGACGCCTCGGGGCGCCTGCTGCACGAGGTGCAGACCCAGCCTGCCTCGGCCGCCTGCGCGGGGCTCAGGACGGCTGCCGGGCGCTGAGCCGTCACCCGAGGAGCCCGGCCAGCGGTTCGGCGCGCAGCGACGCATAGTCCACGCCCGCCGCCGCGAGGATCGTCGCCAGCACGTGCTCGGGCATCAGGCTCACGCCGCCCTCGTCGGCCCGGCCCGTGGTCAGGTCGATGAGATCGGGGCCCAAGCCCAGGTCGTTGCTCGAGCCGATCACCCTGCCGCCGGCGATGCCGCCGCCCGCGACCAGCGCGCAGTTGCCCAGGAAGTGATCCCGCCCCAGCCGCTCGTTGAGGCGCGGCGAGCGCCCGAACTCGCTGAACGCGAGCACGGTCGTGCGCGACAGCAACGTGCCGCCGCCCGGGGCCTCGCTCTCACCCAGATCCTTCAGCAGGCGCGCGAGCGCGTCGAAGCCTTGGAAGAGGCGCGCGCTGTGGTCGTTGGCCCAGGTCTGATCGTGGGTGTCGAGCGCCGTCGAGAGCGCGACGCTCACCACGCGGCTGAGCCCGGTCTTGAGCGCTTGCGCGGCGAGCGCGGCCCGGCCGGCGGCGGTGTCGGTCTGACCGACCTCGATGCCATAGCGCGCGCGCACCGGGGCCATCTCGGGGCTGTTGAACTGAAAGTTGCGGTGCAGGTTGGTGGTGACCACCTGCCGGGCCCGCGCCCGGTTCTCGCGATAGATGTCAGCCAGCGTCCCGCCCGCGGCCTCGGCACCCACGCAGTCGCGGTGCTTCTGCCAGTAGTCTCCGAGCGCGCCCTTCACGTTGGCCGGGATGTCCGTCGGGATGCCCAGGTTCTCCTGCAGGATGTACTGCAGGTGCTCCACGGAGGCCACCGGCAGGGCGGCGGCGAACGAGGGTTGATCCACGTTGTAGGACTCGACCAGGTGCGCCAGGTGCGGGACGGGCGTGTCGAGCGTCGTCGCGGCGGCGGCGAGGGTGGCGATCGAGCTGCCGCGTGCCGTGAGGCCCGAGGGCGGTCGCCCGGTGATGAAGTAGCGGCGCCCCACCTCGTGCGTCAGCGTGGCCATGTTGATGCCGCGCACGAGGCTGAAGGTGTCGGCCAGCGGTACGAGCGGCGCCGCGCAGGGGCCCAGCGCGAAGGGCCCCGCGTCGATGGGGCTGCGCGAGAAGGCCGCGGGCAGCAGCCCATAGCCAGGCTCGATGCCGGTCTCGCGCACGACGTCGTCGGTGAAGACCGCAGGGTCGCGGGGGTCGAGCCCCAGCAGGTGATCCCAGCCCCCCTCGAAGTAGGCGAAGACGAAGTAGCGATCCAGCTCGCCCGCGGCGCGCGCCAGGCGCGGCCACAGTGAGGGGGCCGCGAGGGCGCCCGCCGTCAGCCCGCACCGCCAGAGGAAGTCTCGTCGCTTCATCAGAGGCCTCCCAGCCGTCAACTCAGTACAGCACGAAGTCAGGGTCGGTCATCATCGCGATGCACACGGACAGCCACCCGTCGTGGGCCGCCCGCGGCGCCGGCGCGGTGCTCGAAGCGTTGACGAAGAGCGCGTACAGATCGGTGATCGGGGCTTCGTCATCGGCCTCCACGTGTCGGCCGTAGAAGCGGAGTTGCAGGGTGCGCAGGGCCTGCTTCACGCGGGCGGGATCGGTGTCGTCCCAGGGGCCGCCGTGCTGCACGAGGCTGCGGTCGGCGGCGGTGGCGTCGCGCTCGACCCAGCGCACGCAGATGCGGTTCGACGCGTCCTGCAGGAACTTCGCGATGATGAGCGTCGGCTCCAGGTTCTCTTCGGTCACGCGCAGGTAGTCCGGCGCGCCGAGCGTCGGTGACAGGATCGTCAGCATGTCGACCTCGCCCTGTCCGAAGTCCTCGGTCCAGGCGATGCCGTCGGTGATGACCGGGATCGACCGCGCCAGCTGCTCGATGGTCATGCGGCCCACCGAGCGTGTGAGCCCCTGCTCGGCCTCGGGGGGCGACGCGTCCGCGCGCTGCGGCGGCGGGGTCTGCGCGGCGTCGGCGGCC
>CALBMW010000981.1 GCA_937896275.1 uncultured Myxococcales bacterium | reverse complement strand
GGCGGCGACCCCGGGTCCGGCGGCGACCCCGGGTCCGGCGGCGACCCCGGCGCAGGCGGAACGCCCGCTGGCCCGGCCCCCCAGGTCGTCATCGAGGCCCCGGTCCCCGGTCAGCGCTTCGTGGACGAGGATCCGGTCGTGTCCGGCCAGGTCTTCAACGTGCCCCCGGGCGGCGACGTCCAGGCCGTGCTCGACGACGACGAGCCCGGGAGCCCCGTCAGCGTCGACGGTCAGGGCCTGTTCCAGCACGTCGTGCGCAACGTGCCGCCCGGCGAGCACACCGTGACGATCGTCGCCACGGCGGGCGGCCAGCGTGGCGAGGCCTCGATCACCTTCCGGGTCGAAGCCTTCGTGCACATCCGCAACGGCAGCTTCGTCGTGGGCGACGCGCCCTTCCGCTTCGCCGCGGTCAACGCGCGCGGCCTCTTGCAGGCGGCCCACGACTTCAACGCGGTGGGCGGCGAAGATCGGGTGGCCGAGTTCTTCCGCAGCGCCAAGGCCCTCGGCATCACCGTCGTCCGCGCCCGCGCCTACGACGACCGACCCAACGCGCCGAGCGCGCTGCAGACCGCGCCGCTGCAGTACAACGAGGTGGGCCTCGCCGCCCTCGACCTGATGGTCGCGCGAGCGGGCGAGGCGGGCGTGAAGCTCATCCTGCCGCTGCTCGACGGCGGCGACACCTACGGCGGCATCACGCAGTACCTGAAGTGGGGCGGCTACCTGGTGCCGGTGCCCGCGGACCGCGTGCGCTTCTTCATCGATGGCCCGATCCGCGAGCACTTCGCCGATCACGTGCGCCACATCCTCGGGCGCACCAACGCGGTCACCGGAAAGCGCTATCGCGAGGACGCCGCCATCCTGGGGTGGGAGCTGATCGACGCACCGCGCACGCAGGACACCTTCGGCACCCAGACCGGGAACGAGCTGGCCGACTTCTGGACGCTGCTGTCCGGGGTCGCGAAGGCCACCGATCCCAACCACCTGGTCGCCACCGGCGACGTGGGCTACGACGTCAACCCGGGGCCCTACGGCGCGTCCGGGATGACGCTCGCCCAGGCTGGCTTCGGCGCGCTGTTCGACGGATCGCGAGGCGCCGCGTGGCAGCGCGATCTGCGCCTGGGTGCGGTCGACTTCGCGACGATCCACGTAGATCCGGCCGGCTTCGGGTTCCCGGCCAACGCGCTGGACTGGTCCAACCTGGGCGCCGCCTGGATCCGCGGCCACGCCAGCCTCGCCGCGCTCGAAGGCAAGCCCCTGGTGGTCATCGCGCGGCTGCCCCAGAGCGCGATGCCGCTCGACGGCCGCCGCGACGCGCTGCAGGCCTGGTTCGACGAGGCGGTGAGCCTGGACATCGCGGGCGTGGTGGCCGGCAACCTCTACACGGATCCGGCCGAGTGGATGGGCGACGACGCCGCGTGGCACTTCACCGAGGACGGCGAGGCCGACGACCGCAGCTTCCAGTATGCGGATCTGGTGCAGGCCCTGGCGGCCGAGCTGGCCGGGGCGCGCTGACGGTCACCCGGTCGAGCGGCCAACGGGCCTACCGCAATAACGCGCACTCACCGCCGGCGCAGGTCGGCAGCGCGGGCGGCTCGTCGCACCGGATGGTGGCCGGCTGCCGACACTGGACGAAGCAATCCTGCGGCTGGTACTGCGCGAGCGCCAGGCCCGGCTGATGGGGTACGAGGCAGCGCGTGCTCGCGACGCGCGCCAACTGGGCGGGCACGGGGCAGGCCGAACAGCTGCTGAGATCCACCGCCACGGCACAGTCGCGCGCGCCCGTGCACACCAGGGGCGAGGCCGCGTCCGGCGCGGGCGGCGCCGCATCGACCCGGGCTGCGTCCGCCACGGCAGGGGCGGCGTCGACCGCGGAGTCCGACACGGCGCTGTCGCCGGCCGCCGCGTCCACCGGACCGCCGTCCCTCCGGGGCACCACGATCGTCGGCGTGCCGCGGTTCTCGGCCGGCGGCCCACTGTTGACGCCCGTCATCGTGAAGGGTTTGTTGCCGCCCTCATCACCGCAGCCGACGCTCAGCGCCGACACTACGATGCCCCCAACCACGAGCGTGCGCCGCATTCGAGTCCCCCCGGCGCGAAGCATACACGCCCGGCGGACCGGCGCTGCCCCCAAAAACAACGAAACCCGGCGCGGTTGCACCGGGTTTCGCCGCCCATGGGTGAGCGGTCAGCGGGTCTCTTCGAACTCGGCGTCGATCACGTCGTCGTCGCCGCCCGCGCCGCCGGCCGCGTCCGCGGACTCCGCGTCACCCGGCTCGCTGCCGGGAGGAGCCTCGGCGCCGCTTGCCCCAGCCGCCTTGTAGAGCGCCTCGGACAGCTTGTGGCTGCGCTCGGTCAGCGTCTCGAGCGCCTTCTCGATGCGCGGGCTGTCGTCGGCGGTCACGGCCTCGCGCACCTCGGTGATCGCCGTCTCGATGCCCGCCTTGTCCTCGGCGGGGATCTTGTCGCCGTGCTCACGCAGCAGCTTCTCGGTCTGATACGACATCGAGTCCGCCTGGTTGCGCAGCTCGATGTCCTTGCGGCGCTTCTCGTCCTCGGTCGCGTGCTGCTCGGCGTCGCGCACCATGCGCTCGATGTCGCTCTGGTTGAGGCCGCTCGAGGACGTGATCGTGACCTTCTGCTCCTTGCCTGTGGCCTTATCCGTCGCGCTCACGTTCACGATGCCGTTGGCGTCGATGTCGAAGGCGACCTCGACCTGCGGCACGCCGCGCGGCGCGGGCGGGATGCCCTCGAGGTTGAACTTGGCCAGGGTGCGGTTCTGACCGGCCATCGGCCGCTCACCCTGGAGCACGTGCACCGTCACCGCGCCCTGGTTGTCCGAGGCGGTGGTGAAGGTCTGGCTCTTCTTGGTCGGGATCGTCGTGTTGCGCGGGATCAGGACCGTCATGACCTCGTGCAGGGTCTCGATGCCGAGCGACAGCGGGGTCACGTCGAGCAGCAGGATGTCCTTCACGTCGCCGGCCAGCACGCCCGCCTGGACCGCGGCGCCGAGGGCCACGACCTCATCGGGGTTGACCCCCTGGTGGGGCGCCTTGCCGAAGAACTTCTGCACGGCCGCCAGCACCATGGGGGTGCGCGTCGAGCCGCCGACCAGGATCACCTCGTCGATGTCGCCCGGCGTCTTGCCTGCGTCGGCCAGGGCCTTGCGGCAGGGCTCGAGCGAGTGCTCCACGAGATCACCGATGAGCTGCTCGAACTTCGACCGGCTCAAGCGCAGGTTGAGGTGCTTGGGGCCCGTCGCGTCCGCCGTCAGGAAGGGCAGGTTGACGTCGGTCTCCATCACGCTGGACAGCTCGATCTTGGCGCGCTCCGCGGCCTCCTTCAGCCGCTGCAGCACCATGCGGTCCTTGGAGACGTCGAGGCCCGACTCCTTCTTGAACTCCTGCATCAGGTAGTCGATGACGCGCTGATCGAAGTCGTCGCCGCCGAGGTGCGTGTCACCGTTGGTGGCGACCACCTCGACCACGTCCTCACTGACCTCGAGGATCGAGATGTCGAAGGTGCCGCCGCCCAGGTCGTAGACCGCGACGAGCTCGTCCTTCTTCTTGTCGAGGCCATAGGCCAAGGCCGCGGCGGTGGGCTCGTTGACGATGCGCTTGACGTCGAGACCCGCGATCTTGCCGGCGTCCTTGGTGGCCTGGCGCTGAGCGTCGTTGAAGTAGGCCGGGACCGTGATCACCGCCTCGGTGACCTCTTCGCCCAGGTACTTCTCGGCGGCGCGCTTGAGCTTCTGCAGGATCTTCGCGCTGATCTCCGGCGGGGACTGGCGCTTGCCCTGAACCTCGATGTTGACGGCCCCGTGCGGCCCCTCGACGACGTGGTAGGCGACGCGCTTCTGCTCCGCGGCGACCTCGTCGATGCGGTGACCCATGAAACGCTTGATGGAGTAGATCGTGTTCTCGGGGTTGGTGATCGCCTGTCGGCGGGCGACCTGCCCAACGAGCACCTCGTTGTTCTTGTCCCAGGCCACCACGGACGGCGTCGTGCGGGCGCCCTCCTCGTTGGTGATGACCTTGGGCTCTCCGCCCTCCATGACGGCGACGACCGAGTTGGTCGTGCCGAGATCGATGCCGATGATCTTGCCCATGGGATCCTCCCGTTTGATGGCTAGGCTTTATTGCCGCTGGACGCGGAGGACCGTAAGCACCCGCCTGGGGGTGTCAACACGGAGAGACGGGGAGAAATCATCGCCGGGCAGCGCGGCGAGGCGCGGCGACTCCTGGGGAGGGTCCTAGCCGACGGAGGCGCTGGGGGCCTCGGCCGCCGACCGCTCCGGCGTGGCGTTCGACGAGCGCCACTGCAGGTACCAGGCGGCCACCGCGACCAACGCCACGATGACCAAGGTCAGCACCACGCGCAGAGTCCCGTCCGTGCGGCGGTAGCCCTCGAGCTCGCTGCTCGCCTCGGCCGAATTCGGGGCCGGCGCGATCTGATCCTCGACCGGATGGCGTCTGCCCAGCGCGCGCGGGTCGTCACGCGACACGGGCAACGGTGTGGGCTCCGGGGGGCCTTCGAGGTCGTCGAGATCGACCTCCACCTCATGCCGGACGAGGTGCGGCGCGGGCGCGCCGTCCGAAGGCATGGGCAGGGCTCGCGGCGCCGGCGTCAGGGCGGGGCGCACCACCTCGTAGCCCGTGCCGCTGACGCCGAACTCCCCCACCCCGCGCTTGCCGTAGGTGACCTCCATGAAGCCCGCCATGCGCTTGGGGCTCAGGTTCAACCCCTCGCGGCGCACGAAGTGCTCGAGGTCGGCGAGCAGGTCATCGGCGCGGGGGTAGCGTTGCTCCACCGGTTTGCGCGTGGCCCGCCGCACGATCTCGCCCAGAGTCCGCGGCAGGCCCGGTACGCGGTCCTCGACGCGCGGCGGCTCGTCCTCGCGGATGGCCCGCATGGTCGAGAACTGGTCGTCCCCCTCGAAGGGGTGCTCGCCGGTCACGAGCTCGTGCAGCAGGACGCCGAGCGAGAAGAGGTCGGAGCGCGCGTCGGCCTCCTTGCCCGAGGTCTGCTCGGGGCTCATGTAGCGCCAGGTGCCGACCAGGTTACCCGCGGCCGGACCCCCGCGACTGTTGGCGGCGCGCGCGATGCCGAAGTCGACCAGCTTCACCGTGCCGCTGACCGCCACGAGCACGTTGCTGGGGTTCACGTCGCGGTGAACCACCGTGAGCGGGCGCCCCTCGAAGTCGGTCGCCGAGTGCGCGTACTCCAGACCGTCGACGACCGCCCGGATCAGCTGAATGCTCAGCTCGAGGGGCAGGATTGGGCGCAAGCACCCTTCGGCGATCGCCCGCACCGCGTCGGGGTGGGTAGCCTCGGTGGTGACGGTGTAGACACCACTGGCGCGTCCCGGCTGTGCGCCCAGGACGATGGTGCGCAGGAGCTCGGGGTGCGCCGATTGCGGGCGGTCCCGGACCGCGTCGAGCAGGCGCGCGTCGACGACCGCCAGATCCAGCGTACCCTCGGCCGAGCGCCGCGCGACCTCCTCCGCGTCCGCCGCGCCCACCATCACGACGGCCGCGTCGATGACCACGTCCCCCGCCGTCGCCCCGGCGGTGGCGTCGTAGAAGGCGTCGAAGTCGGAGTCGCTGTCCACGAAGCCGGTGACGATGGAGCAGGATCCCGCCGGGACCTCGGAGAAGGCGTAGAGCCCGACGCCGGTGTCCCAGTCGGTGATGAGCGACAGGTCGAGCGGTCGGCCGGATCCCGTCGGCGGCGGCGGGTGGGCGCAGTCGTAGCGCAGGACGACGCCAGGCCCCGCCGGATCGCCCCCGTCCACGGTCAGGGTGCCGGCGATGGAGGTCGTCCTGCGGGTGTTCGGCGCCGCCACGCTCACCTCGAAGGTC
>CALBMW010000980.1 GCA_937896275.1 uncultured Myxococcales bacterium | reverse complement strand
GCCACCAACACCGGCCCGCAGCCCGCCGCGCGCAGCCGCCGCACCAGCCCGCCCGCGAAGGTCTCGCCGTCGAGGAGCAGCAGCGCCTTGGGGCGGCCCATGCGCCGGGACGCGCCGCCCGCCAGCACCAGGCCCGCGATCACCGCCACTTCTCGGGAGCGCGCTTTGGGCCGCGGCGCTCGCGCACCAGCTCGGCGACGATGCTCACCGCGATCTCGGACGGCGTCTCGGCCCCCAGATCCAGCCCCACCGGGCAGCGCACCGCTTCCAGGCGATCCGCGTCGACGCCGCGCGCCGCCAGACGCTCCCGGAACCGCGCCCACTTGCCGCGGCTGCCGATGAGCCCGACGTAGCGCCGCGGCTCGCCGGTCAGCAGCCCGCGGATCAACGCTTCGTCCAGCGGGTGGTCGTGGGTCACCACCACGACCAGCGCGTCGGGCGGCGGCGGGTGGGCCTTGAGGTGATCCTCGGGCTCGGCGTCGACCACCGTCACCCCGGGTGGAAAGCGAGCCGGAGCGGCCCACTCGGCCCGGGGATCGATCACCGTCACCTCGAAGTCCACCGCGTGGGCCGCGGCCGCCAGCGCGGTGCCCACGTGGCCGGCGCCGTAGATCCACAGCCTCGGTGCGGGCTCGATCTTCTCCATGAACACCCTCATCTGTCCGCCGCAGCACATGCCGAGGTCGCGCACCAGGTGGGCCGACCAGATCTGCGTCGAGGTGGCGGGATCGGCCAGGAGCCGCCGCGCGGCGCGCTGCACGTGCTGCTCCACCGCGCCGCCGCCGATGGTCCCCCGGAAGTCGTCGGGCAGCACCGCCATGCGGGCGCCCGCCAGGCGCGGCGTCGAGCCGCCGGTGTCGGTGACCGTACACAGGACGAAGGTGCGCCGCGCCCGCTCCAGGGCCGCGAGCTGCGCCCATGAGACCGGGTCGCTCATCGCGCCGACCGCCAGGCGGCGAACCAGAAGCCCCCCGTGACCAGCAGCACCAGCCCGAACATCGCCACCCCATCGCCCAGGTGCGCGGCCGAGGCGCCCGTCAACGAATAGGCCAGCGCGGGCGGCAGCGAGCCGGCGAAGGACGAGATCAGCAGGCGCCGCCACCCCATCGAGGTGGTGCCCGCGAGGATCGCGACGGTCTCGGCGAGCAGGGGGATGGGGCGCGTCGCGACGATCGCGATGCCGCCCCAGCGCGCCAGCAGAGCGTCGGCCCGGTCGCGCTCGTCGGTGTTGATCAGACGATCGAGCAGGCCGCCCCCGCGCCGCCCCAGCCCAAAGGCCAAGGCCGCGGCGGCGACGCTGCCCAGCAGGGACAGCAGCGTCCCCCCGACCACGCCGAAGACCGCGCCGAGCCCCACCATCACCGGGCTCGAGGGCACCGGCAGCAGGACGTCGACCACCAGCAGGCCCACGCCCAGTGAGGCCGTCCCCGCCCCCGCTTCCGTGGGCAGCGGCACTTCGCTCGTGAGGATCGGGACGCCCAGCGCCTCGACCACGGCGAACATCAGCAGGAAGGTCACGATCAGGCCGGCGGCGACGGCGGCGTAGCGTCTCATGCGCCGCATGATACGTCGACGGGCGATGGAGCGTCGGCTTCCGTCTTCGCGAGGGCGGTCGCGAGCTCGCCAAACTGACCCCGCGACCGCGTGTAAGCCGCACCGATCCGCGCTATGGTGCCCGTCGAGTGTTTTTCGGAGGCGCCATGATCATCGGCCACGACATCGTACGCGTCGACGGGCGCGCCAAGGTCACCGGCGTCGCGCGCTACGTCGATGACGTGCGGCCGGACGGCTGTTTGTACGCCGCGACCGTGCGGTCCACGATCGCGCATGGCCGCATCCTGGGCATCGACCTCGATCCGGCCTTCGACTGGACGGACGTCACCGTCGCCACGGCCGCCGACATCCCGGGCGAGAACGTGGTCGCGCTGATGACCGATGATCAGCCCGTGCTGGCCGATGGCATCGTTCGCCACGTGAGCGAGCCGGTGGCCCTGGTCGCCGCGCCGACACGGGACAAGGCGCTGGCCGCGGTGGCCCACGTCGTCGTCCGCTATGCGCCCCTCGAGCCCCTGTTCGATCCGGAGGTCAGCGAAGGCAACGCCCATCGCATCTTTGGGGACGACAACCTCTTCAGCCGGATCGACATCCGCCACGGGGACGCCGACGCCGCGATGGCCGCGGCCGAGCGGGACGGCGCCCTCGTCATCGAGGCCACCTACCGCACGGGCCTGCAGGAGCAACTCTACATCGAGCCCCAGGGCATGATCGCCGAGCCGCGCGCCGACGGCGGCATGACCTTCTTCGGCTCGATGCAGTGCCCCTACTACATCGTCAAGGCGCTCGGGCGCGTGCTGGGCCACGACCGCCTCAACGTCGTCCAGGCCGCGACCGGCGGCGGCTTCGGCGGCAAGGAAGAGTACCCCTCGATGGTGGCCGCCCACGCGGCGGTGCTGGCGGTCAAGACCGGCCGCCCCGTGAAGCTGATCTACCGCCGCGACGAGGATCTGCGCGCCACCACCAAGCGCCACCCGGCCATCATGCGCTACCGCACCGCGGTCGACCGGGCCACGGGCAAGCTGCTCGCCGCGCGGGTCCACCTGCTCTTCGACGGCGGCGCCTACAACACGCTGTCGCCCGTGGTGCTCAGCCGCGGTGTCATCCACGCCATGGGCCCCTACGCCTGCCCCCACGTGTGGGTGGACGGGCGCATGGTGGCGACGCACACGCCGCCCAACGGCGCCTTCCGGGGCTTCGGCGCCCCCCAGGTCATGTTCGCCGCCGAGCGCCACATGGATCGGATCGCGCGCGCGCTGGGCCTCGACCCGCTCGCGGTCCGGCAGGCCAACCTCTACCGCGACGGCGACGTCACCCCGACCGGCCAGCGTCTCGTGGACGTGGGCGCGGGCGAGGTCGTGCGCCGCGCGCTGGCGGCGGCCGAGGCCCCGCTGCCCGCCTTCGCCGGCACCCATCGCCCCGGCGGCGGCGGTGAGGCGGCGCGGCGCAGGGCCGGGCGTGGCCTGGCGATCGCGTGGCACGGGTGCGGCTTCACGGGCAACGGCGAGGCCGCGATCGAGGGCAAGGCCGACGTCGCGCTCGAGGGCGATCGCGTGGTGGTCTACTCGGCCAGCACCGACATCGGGCAAGGCACCGACACCATCTTCCCCAGCATCGTGGCCCAGGTGCTTGGCATCGCGGTGGACCGCGTGCGCAACGCCCCCCACGACACGGATCTGGTGCCGGACAGCGGCCCGACGGTGGCGAGCCGCACCGCGATGGTGGTGGGCGGCGTCGTCAAGCAGGGCGCGGAGAAGCTGCGCGAGGCCCTGCGCGCCGAGGTCGGCGGCGGCCCCGACGAGCCCTTCGATGCCTTGGTCGCGCGCCGCAAGTCCTCGGAACCACTGAGGGTCCGGGCTCAGTATCAGGATCAGGGGGCCATCTGGGATCGAGCCACCTACCAGGGCGAGGCCTATCCCACGTTCGGGTGGTCGTGCGTCATCGTCGACCTCGAGGTGGATCTCGACACCGGCGAGGTGCTCTACCGCCGCCTCGTCCAGGCGACCGACGTGGGCCGTGCGCTCAACCCGACGCTCTGCTCGGGTCAGCTCGAGGGGGGCGTCCTGCAAGCCCTCGGCTACGCCACCAGCGAGGAGGTGGTGCTCGACGCGCAGCACGGCATGCGCAACGACCGGCTGACCAACTACATCATCCCGACCGCGCTCGACGCGCCCGAGATGATCACCGAGATGGTCGAGATCCCCTTCGCCCACGGCCCCTTCGGCGCCAAGGGCATCGGCGAGATCCCGCACGACGTGCCGGCCGCCGCCGCCGCGCAGGCCATCGAGCAGGCCACCGGCGTCAGCCTCGACCTGCTGCCGATGACGCCCGAGCGGGTGCTCGCCGCGCTGATGGGGGACGCATGAAGATCGACTTCGACCTCAACGGAACGCCCGTCAGCGTCGACGCGCCGCCCATGGCGCGCCTGCTGGACGTGCTGCGCGAGGATCTGCGCGCGACGGGCAGCAAGGAGGGCTGCGGTGAGGGCGAGTGCGGGGCCTGCACCGTGCTCATCGAGGGCCGCGCCGTGAACGCCTGCCTGGTGCCGGTGATCCAGGTCAGCGGCCAGCGCGTGCTCACCGTCGAGGGCCTGTCGCGCGACGAGGTGCTGCACCCGGTGCAGGTCGCCTTCCTCGAGCATGGTGGCACGCAGTGCGGCATCTGCACGCCGGGCTTCCTCGTCGCGGCGGCCGAGCTGCTGGCCAAGAACCCCACGCCGACCCGCATCGAGGTGCGCGAGGCTCTCGCCGGCAACCTCTGCCGCTGCACGGGCTATCAGAAGATCGTCGACGCGGTCGCTGCGGCGCTGAGCGGCGCTGCCGAGGCGCCCGGCGACGCCGATCTGGACCGAGCGAGTCGCACATGCTGACCGTCAGCCAAGCCCCCGTCCACCGCGCGTTCAGCCGGGCCGAGGCCCTGGCCCTGCGCGCCGCGCACCCCGAGGCCATGCCGCTCGCCGGTGGCACCGACGTGCTGGTCTACCTCGAGGGTGGCGTCATCGATCCGCCGGCCTTCCTCGATCTGTGGGCCGCCCGCGATCTGGCCGGCGTCGAGGCCGATGACGGCGGCCTCTGGATCGGCGCGCTCACCACCCACACCGAGCTGATCGAGGACGCCCGCGTGCGCGACGCGGCGCCGGCCCTGGTCGAGGCCTGCCGCACGGTCGGCGCCCGCCAGATCCAGAATCGCGGGACGCTGGGCGGAAACATCGCCAACGCCAGCCCAGCGGGCGACACGCTGCCGGTGCTGATGGCCCTGGACGCCGAGGTCGAGGTCGCGTCCGCGGCCCGGGGCGCCCGCCTGATCGCCATGGCCGACCTGTACCTCGCCTACCGCAGGCTGGCGGTGGCGCCCGACGAGCTCATCACGCGGGTCTTCGTGCCCGCGCCGCACCCCGCCGACGTCACGCACTTCCGCAAGGTGGGCACGCGGCTGGCGCAGGCGATCAGCAAGGTGATCGTCGGGGCCCGCGTGCGGATCGAGGGCGGCATCGTCACCGAGGCCCGGGTCGCGCTGGGCAGCGTGGCGCCGGTCCCGGTCCGGGCCCGCGCCGTCGAGGCGGCGCT
>CALBMW010000979.1 GCA_937896275.1 uncultured Myxococcales bacterium | reverse complement strand
CTCGACCTCAGCGCGCTCGGGGTGCTGCGCAGCGCCCTGCCCCTGCCCCTCGTCGGCGGCTTCGACGGTACGGTGGCCATGGAGATCCCGCTCACCGATCAGGGCAAGCTGCGACTGTCGAGCATGACCGGCGCCCTCGAAGTCAAGGTGAGCGGCGCGGCGATCGGGCCGGGTATGATCGAGTCCGACAAGCTGGGGGCCTTTCGTGTCTTCGAGGTGCCGCTCGTGCGCATCGCGGAGCTCGGGGGCAAGCTTCTCTTCGAGAAGCGCCGCGCCACCTTCGACAACTTCGTGATCAACGGGCAGGACGTGGACGGCGAGCTGAGCGGCTACATCCAGCTCGCCAACGACATCAAACGGTGGGGGCCACGTGGCTACCTGCGCTTCAAGTTCTCCGAGACCTTCCTCGAGAAGAACCGCGACGTGAAGACGATGATGGGCGGCGTCCCTTACCTGAAGCAGGGCACCGACCGTGAAGGCTACACGGGCTTCGCGGTCACCGGCACGCTGACCCAGCCCAAGTGGCGCCCCCGCAAGACCAACCCCTACCAGACCGCGCCCACGCGCCCCCGGCCGACGAAGGGCAGCGCCGGCGGGGCCAAGGTCGAGCCGGGCCGCAAGGTTCCGCCGGTGCGCGTGGACCGGACGGCGAAGGTCACGCCCCCGACCGACGGCGCGCGCAAGGCCCGCGATCTGGTGCCCCCCGTGGCGGATGACGAGGACCCGACGGCGCGCCGCGTCAAGGCGCTCGCTCCGCCGGAGCCCGAGGCCGCCGAGCCCGAGGGGACGGAGGAGGAGGCGCCGCCCGAGCCCGAGGACACCGCCGCCGTCGAGGTCGAGGTCGAGGGCGAGGAGAAGCCGGACGCCGGTGACAAGGCGGCCGTCGAGGGCGAGGAGTAGATCAGAAGTTGATGTTGTCCCGGCAGCGAGGCTCGATGGTCTGGTCGATGCGCAGCCCGCCCGGGGCGCCCTCGTAGATCCGCCGGTACAAGGCCAGGTGGCGCGTCACCTTCTTGGTGTACTCGCGGGCCTCGGCGTACGGAATCTCTTCGACGAACTCGTCCAGCGGCAGGTGGCCCTTGGCCGACAGCCAGGCCGCCACGCGGTGGGGGCCCGCGTTGTAGCCGGCGATCGCCAGAGGCAGCTGGCCGTGGAACTTCGAGATGAGCTCATGGAAGTACCAAGCCGCCATCTCGATGGCGACCTCGGGCTCGAAGAGGAGCGCCGGGCCCCAACTGCGCCAGGTCATGCGATCGGCGACCAGCCCGCCGGTGTGCGGCATGACCTGCATGAGCCCGCGCGCGCCCACGCGGCTGAAGGCCTTGGGGTTGTAGCTGCTCTCGACGGTCATCAGGGCCCAGATGAAGTACGGATCGAGCCCATAGTGAGCCGCCTGCGCGCGCACGATGGGCTCAAAGGCGCGCGGATACCGGCGCTGCCACGCGACGTTGTCGGGACCCTCGGGCAGGCCGGTCGGGCGGTCTTCCCTGCGCGCGAAGCGGCGCGCGTAGTGCTCGTCGTCCAACGCCGTGAACGCGTCGCGCAGGCGGAGGAGCGCCGCGCCCCGCAGCTCTCTGGCTAGATAGCGACGCGCCCGCCCTTCGATCGCCAACGGCCTGTCGTGGTTCTCGCGCTCCCACTCAGCGCGGTCGGTGTCCTTGCGGTAGTCGACGTAGGGCCGGAAGGTGGCGGCGCGCCCGCGACGCACGTCGCTCAGCACGTCGGCGAAGGCGCGCAAGTGGGCGCCTGCCCAGCGTTCCTCGCCCAGCGCGGCCAGCGACCAGGCCTCGGGCAGCCCGGGCATGGCCTGCCCACCGTCGGTGACCAGCGGCGCCAACAGGGTCCAGGCGGGCGCGAGGGAAGCGCGGGCGACGAGCGGCGCGGATCGCGACGGGGCGGCGGGCGCGGGTGCCCGGGGGGGCGATCCGAGGGCGTCCGCGTCCTGCGGCGACGGCGCTGGCGTAGCCGCGTCCACGGCAGCAACGCCGAGGTCCGGTGCGTCCGCCGCGGTGAGCGGCCGGGCGCCCAAATCCGCACCGTCCGTCGCGCCCGCATCGGGACCAGGCAGCAGGGCCGCGACGAGGGCGGGATCGACCACCGGAGGGGGCTCCGCCACGTCGCCGCACGCCAGGTCGAGCAGCCGCTGATGCGCCTGATAGGCGTAATAGCTCAAGGGCGTCTTACGAATGATGTCGCGGTACAGCACGAGGGCGGCGTCGACCTCGCCCTG
>CALBMW010000978.1 GCA_937896275.1 uncultured Myxococcales bacterium | reverse complement strand
GCCTCGACGACGGCTTGCCGATCCTGCTCGAGCGGGCGCGCCTGCTGGCCGAGGCCCCGCTGACGCGCTACGTGCCCCAAGTGGCCGCCGGCCTGCAGAAGCAGAGCCCCGCCGCCCTCCGCAGCTTGCTCGATGCGGGCATCCGCGACGTCGTCGGGCTGGACGGCCAACTCGAGATCGCCGCCGCCCGCATCGACAACATGGCGGCGCTGAGCTACCTGCGACGCACCTTCAGGCGGCAGAACGACGCGCTCTCCGCGCGCACCGCGGAGCTCGATCGGGTCTTCGAGACGGCGACGACCGGCCTCGCCCTGGCCGACGCCGCCGCGCAGGTGGTTCGCCTCAACGAGGCGGGGCGCGCCATCCTCGGGCCGCACGCCAGCCCGGGCGACGTGTACCGCATCGCCACCACCGAGGGTCAGCGCGTCCCCCAAGACGAGCACCCCCTCTATCGGGCCGCCGTGCGGGGCGAGACGGTCGAGGGCGGGCGCTACCACCTCGTCGGCGGCGGAGACGGAAGTCCACTCCGCGTCATCGTGCTCGACGCGGTGCCCCTCGAGGCCCCCGGCGCCCCGATGAGCGGCGCGCTCGCGGTGTTTCGCGACGAGACCGAGACGGCCGCGCTCGAGGCGGCCCTGCGCGAGCGCGCCTCCGAGTTCGCGACGCGCACCGAGGAGATGGAGGCCTTCGTCTACACCGCGTCGCACGACATGAAGGGCCCCCTGCTCAACATCCGCCGCTTCGCCGCGATGCTGGTCGAGGACAACCCCGCGTTGCCCGCGGACTCGCAGCACTTCCTCCAGCGGATCGGGGTCAACGCCGATCGCCTCTCGCGGCTGGTTCAGGATCTGCTGCAGGTCGTCAAGGTGGGCAAGATGGAGCTCCACCGCGATGCCGTGCCGCTGGCGGAGGTGATCCGCCAGGCCCTCCAGGGCCTCGAGTCGACCGTGCAGGAGGTCGACGCGCAGGTTGAGGTCGATCCGGATCTACCGACCGTCGTCGGCGACTTCGACCGGTTGGTCGATGTCTTCTCCAACCTGCTGTCGAACGCCCTGAAGTACCGCCGAATGGACGTACCGTGCGTGGTCCGGGTGGGACGCGGCCCGTCCAACGGCGCCGAGCGCCACGTGTTCGTCGAGGACAACGGTCGCGGCATCCCCGCGGAACAGCGCGAGAAGGTCTTCACCCTGTTCCACCGGCTTCACACCCGCGATCAGATTGAGGGATCGGGCCTGGGGCTCGGCATCGTGACCCGGGTGGTCGGCCGGCACGGCGGGCGCGTGTGGGTCGAGTCGGACGAGGGCCGCGGCGCCACCTTCCACGTGGTGCTCCCCGCGCCTTGATTCCGCTCCGCGACGACGCGCCCCGCGAGGGCGTCCCGTGGGTCACCTGGGCGCTGTTGCTCCTCAATGGGGCCATCTTCGCCTACCAGCTCTCGCTGGGATCGGCGGCGAGCACCCTGATCGAGCGCCTCGGGTTGTCGCCGATGGTGATGCTGTCGTCCGACGGCTGGGCCGACGGGCGGGCGCCCGCCGCGCTCCTGGGCCACCTCTTCCTGCACGCCGGGTGGCTGCACCTGCTGGGCAACCTGTGGGTGCTGCATGTCTTCGCGCCGGCCCTCGAAGGGCGGATGGGCGCGCTGCGCTTCGGGCGCCTGTACCTGGGCTGCGGGGTGGCCGCGGCGCTGGCCCAGGTGGCCGTCAACCCGGCCTCCGCCGTGCCGATGATCGGCGCCTCGGGCGCGTTGGCCGGCGTCCTGGGCGCCTACCTCGTCCTGTTTCCGGGATCGCGGGTGCAGACCTTGATGCCCCTGCCGCTGATCCTCGTCATCGAAGTGCCGGCCTTCGTCTTCCTGGGCATCTGGGCCCTGCTTCAGGTGCTCAACGCGACGGCCAACCTGGGAGCGGAGGGCGGCGTGGCGTGGTTCGCCCACCTCGGTGGCTTCGGCGCCGGCGTCGGCTACGCGCTCCTCCGCCGCGGTGACCTGCGTCGGCCCCGCCCCGCACGCCATCGCCGCTGACCCCACGCGTTGCGCTCGCCCGTCCGCGGCGCTACCGTCCGCCGCCATGCGCGAAGATGACCCCTTCGATCTGCACGCCGGCACCACCGACTTCTACGCCGACGCGGTCTACTACGAGCACGAGTTCCAGCACCGCGCGGCCGACGCCCGCTGGTACGCCCAGCACTACGTCGAGACCGGCAGCCCCGTGCTCGAGTTGGGCGTGGGGGGCGGTCGGATCGCGGTGCGGGCCGTGCGACAGGGCGCCACCGTGGTGGGCCTCGACCTGAGCGAGACCATGCTGGCCTACGCCGACGAGCGTCGGCTCAAGCTGCCCAAGGCCAAGCGCGAGCGCTTGACGCTCGTCCAAGGTGATATGCGGGACTTCGATCTCGGGCGCACCTTCGCGCTGATCGGCTGCCCCTTCAACGCCTTCATGCACCTCTACACGGCCGATGACGCGCTGCGGACCCTGGCCGCGGTGCGGCGCCACCTCGAGCCCGGCGGCCTGTTCATCTTCGACGTGCTGATGGCCGACCTCGACCACCTCAGCCGGCCGCCCTTCAAGCGCTACCCGGGCATACGCTTCCGCCACCCGACCTACGGCACCCACTACACCTACAGCGAGCAGTCGGGCTGGGATCCGGTCCGCCAGATCAACCAGATGTGGCTCTGGTACACGCGCGACGCCGACGCCTCGGAGGGGCCGACCGAGTACTGCATCCAGCTCTCGCACCGCTACTTCTTCCCGCAGGAGATGAACCTGCTGCTCGACGTGGCGGGCTTCGAGGTCGTGGCGCGCTTCGGCGACTTCGACGAGGGGCCGCTGCGCGCGGACAGCGAGTCGATGGTCTACCTGTGCACGCCCAAGGCCGCCGTGGGCAGCCGCACGTAGATCGCGTCCTTGCGCCACAGGTGCCCCAGGAAGCCGCGGGCGAAGGCCTCGATCTGATCAGTCGGCCCCTGGAGGCCCGCACGAGCCAGGCAGACGCGCACCGGGCTGATCCCATCCAGTTGGCGGTACAGCGCGTCCTGCAGCGCGTCCCGCGGATCGTGGGGCGCGGGCGGATGGCGCACGCCCTCGGGGAAGCGGCGCCCGGCCACCCAGTCGAGGAAGTCGGGGGCGGTGAAGTCCAGCGCGTAGTGCGCCTTCGGGCGGTCGGCGCGGCACGCCAGGAAGCAGTGATCCAGGGGCGCGGTGAGGCGCGCCGTGCTGCCCCACAGGGTCGCGGCGTCCAGCGCAGCCAGCCGCGCCACCAGCGGGTGATCGGGGCCCAGCAGGGCGTCGGGGTGATAGGGCGCGTTGAAGAACCAGCCCTGGAAGGCCAGCCCCGCGGAGCGCACCAGCGCCAGGACCCCGTCGACGGTGAAGGCCACGTCCCGCGCGTGGAGGAAGGCGTCGACAACGTGCGCGTCGTGGGGCCCGGGCTCGCCGGTGGCCGCCATCCAGCCCCGCGCGGGGTGGTGCGCCGGCAGGGCGGGCAGGGTGGCGCGCACCTGCACGACGTCCTCCGGCGTGGGCCCCAGCCCGGCCGCCGCGAAGGCCTGCTGCAACAGGTGCAGGCCGTGCCGGGCGTGGGCCCCGTAGACCGCCGCCGAGATGACCCCGTCGGGCGCCAGCACCCGGCCCAGCGCGGCCAGCCCCGCGGCCGGATCGGCGAGGTGGTGCAGCACCCCCCCGCAGCTCACCGCGTCGAAGGTCTCGCCCAGCGCGTCGGCCTGCTCGATGGGCAGCCGGTGCAGCGTGAGGTTGCTCAGGCCCAGGTCGTCGGCCAGGCGCTGCGCGTGATCCAGGCTGGGCTGGCTGACGTCGATGCCGATCACCCGCGCCAGCGGGTTGGCGCGCGCCATCGCCGGCGCCTCGGTCGTGCCGCAACCGGCGACGAGCACGCGCGGGGCGGGGGGCGGCTCGCGATCGGGCCAGAACAGCGCCCCATACACGGCCGGATCGTTCCACACGGTGCGCCCGGACACCCCGAGATCGGGCGCCGGGTAGCTCCAGCGCGCGTACTGCGCGGCGACCGCGTCGTCCTCCGGGCCGGCCACGGCTACACCAACAGGCCGGCGAAGGCCCGCCCGCTCAGCGCCTTGCGGCCCACCTGCAGACGGTCGAGCCGGTAGGCCTCGTCCGCGCAGCGGATGTGCGCCAACCCCTTGCGAACAAAGGGGGTTCCGGGCGGCAGGACCGAGAAGGCGCCCGCCTCGACCGGCTGCCCCGCGAACACGACGATCAGCTCGCTGCCGATGCCCGTGAAGGCCCCCGGATCGGGCGCCGAGGCGCGCACGAGGCGGTCCACCTCGGCGGCCGGGCGGCTCCAGTCGATCTCGAGATCGTCGCCGGGCACCAGCGGGGCCCAGGTCACCTCACCGCTCTGCGGCGTGGCCTCGATGATCTCGCCGCCCAGCACCCGCACCGCGACCTCGGCGATCCGCTCGGCGCCCAGGCGCTCCAGCCGCGTGGCCAGGTGCCCCGCGTTCTCCCGGGGCCCAACGGCGAGCACCTCGCGGCTGAGCACGGCGCCCTCGTCGAGCCCCTCGGCCAGCCACTGCACGCAGAGCGCGGTGGTGGCGTCGCCCGCGCGCACGGTCCAGTGACAGGGATCGGGCCCGCGCCAGCGCGGCAGATCGCTGGGGTGCACGTTGAGCCCCGGGGCCAGATCGAGCACCGCCATGGGGATGCGCCTCGGGTAGAAGCAGCCCACGATCAGCGCGGGCTCGAGCGCGGCGAGCGCCGCCACCACCACCGGGTCGGCCAGATCGGGCGTCGTCCAGCGCGGCAGGTGGCGCACCTGGGGGATCAACCGCGACCGACC
Organism: uncultured Myxococcales bacterium; assembly: GCA_937896275.1. Taxonomy (GTDB): domain Bacteria; phylum Myxococcota_A; class Bradymonadia; order UBA7976; family UBA1532; genus JACKDN01. The sequence continues at coordinate 6,296 of CALBMW010000978.1, read as the reverse complement.
CACCCCACCGGGCCGCCCATGCACCACCCCGACCAGCCGCACGCCGCGGTCGAGCAGGGCCAAGGCCCCCAACGGATCGCCGAAGTACAGCACGCTCATCGTCTCGCCTCCTGGGCCTCGATCACATCGCGGTAGAGCGCCACCGTCCGCGCGGCCAACGCCGGCCAGGTGAAGCGGGCCATGACCAGCGCGCGCGCGCGCCCCCCCATCGCCGCCGCGTCGGGATCGCCCAGGACGGCCAGCAGCCCGTCGGCCAGGGACTGCGCGTCGAGATCCACCTCGACGCCGAGGCCTTCGGCGGTGACGAGCGGAAAGTGGCAGGCGCGGGTCACGACGACTGGGCGCCCCCACGCCAGCGCCTCGGTGAGCGCGATGCTGAAGCCCTCGTGGCGGCTCGGCAGGCAGTAGACCGCGGCGTCGTGGAAGGCGGCGTGCTTGCGGGGTCCGAAGACCGGGCCGGTCAGGTGCATGCGGTCGCGGTAGCGGTGCCGATCGGCGGCGGCCTCGAGATCGGCCTGGCCTCCCCAATCCTGGCCCACGACGACGAGGTGGACGTCGGGCCGGGCCGCCGCGACGCGCCCGAAGGCCTCGCCCAACAGGTCGAGGCCCTTGCCCCAGTGCAGCCGGGACAGGAAGAGCACGTAGGGCGCGTCGCCCAGTGATGGGACCGTCCGCCGGAATGAGCCGTCGACCGGAAGGTCTTGAAATTCCTCGGGAAAGACGCCGTTTCCGATGACCTCGACGCGGGCGGGCAGGCGCACCCACGAGGCGCCCTGGGCCTCCTCGTCGTTCAGCGCGTGGATGGCCGCCGCGTCGCGCACCATGGCGCCGTAGCCGAGGGCCCACATGCCCAGGACCTTGCGTGGGCGCTTCTCCGAGAGGGCCGCCCCGTGCAGGCTTCCGTGGGGGGCGAGCACGTAGGGGATGCCGCGGGCGCGACACATCTGGCTGGCCAGCAGGCTCACTGGGGGCCAGATGCCGTGCAGGTGGGCGACGTCCACGTCCGCCAGGGCGCGCGCGAGTCGGGCGCGGTTGACCAGGGGGCGGAAGAACTTGGGGCGCACCACCGTGCGCGGGGGCACGGGATCGAAGTGGGCGCGCAACAAGGCCTCGACCGGCGCCGAGCCCAGGCGATCCGACGAGATGAGCGAGACGCGGTGCCCCAGGCGCTGCTGCCCGGCGGCAAGCCCGGCGATGACCCGCGGCGGCCCGCCGTAGGCTGGGTCCAGCCAGTTGTAGACGTGGACGACGTGAAGCGGGCGCTCAGCCATCATCGTCCGCGGCCACCAACGCCTCGATGTCGGCCAGCAGGCCGGCGCTGATCGGCACCTCGACCACGCGCGGTCGGCGCGCCTCGGCCGGCAGGGCGGCGACGGCGTCACGCGCGTAGGCGCGCACCTCGGCCAGCGTGGGCAGGGGCAGCGGGGCCTCGTCCTCCCAGACGCGGCTCAGCAGCGGCGTGCCCGGCAGCACCTCATCGCGCCGCGCCACGGTGTCCACCCCCGACGCGTCGCGGAACACCTGCACGTGACCGGGCAGGGTGGCCTTGGCCGAGCCACGGGCCAGCTTCATGGTGGGACGCCCGTCGAGGGCGCACAGCTTGCCGACCGCGCCGACGCCGACCGGCGCGTCGGGCGACGTGACGATGCGCTCGCCGATGCCGAAGGCGTCGACCGGCGCGTCGCCGAGGGCGCGCACCGTGTACTCGTCCATGCCGCCCGAGCAGACGATCTGGGCGTGCGGGGCGCCGGCCTCGTCGAGCAGGCGGCGGGCGGCGCGGATGTGGGCGGCGCTGATGAGGGAGTCGAGGCGGATGCCCTTCAGCTTGCCGCCCGTCGCCGCCACCGCGTTGCGGATGCCCGTCTTCTCACCATAGGAGTCGTAGGTGTCGACCAGCAGGGTCGAGCCCTCGGGGAAGGCTTGGTGGAAGGCGGCGAAGAAGGCGCGCTCGGTGACGTGGCGCGGCACGCCGGGGCGCTCCCAGGCCTGGATGGCGAAGTGATCCATCGTGCCCAGCACGGGGATGCCATAGCGGTGGTGGGCCTCGACGTTGCTGGTGCCCGCGCAGCCCGCGATGTAGGCGGCGTAGGCGGCGTCCACCGCGGCCTCGGGGTGGGTGCGGCGCGTGCCGAACTCGAGCACCGCCCTGTCGCCGGCCGCGTCGACCACCTGCGCCGCCTTCGAGGCCACCATCGTCATGTGGTTGATGATCGACAGCAGGGGCGTCTCGATGAGCTTCGCGCCGAGCAGATCGGTCTCGACGACCAGGTAGGGCGTCTGGGCCGCGGGGCGGACGCCGTCGACGTCCACGCGGCGGCCCTCGAAGGTCGCCGGACCCGCCCACAGCGGCGTGCCCTCGGCCGGGGCGTCGATGCGCCCGCGAAAGCGCCAGTCGCGCAGGGCCTTGGCCATGTCGGGTCGCTGCCGCAGCGCGGGGCCCAGCATGGGGTGCGCTCGCAGGGACTCGATGCGGGCGTCGTCGAAGCGCGCGTCGCGGAGCCACCCGAGGCAGCGGCGCAGCCCGACCCACAGCAGGTAACCTCGCACCGGCTGCCCGTCATCGTTCACGGGGAGCCGGCGCGAGAAGAAGCTCATCGTGACGGAGCGGTCGGCGAGGCCGGCATCCCAGTGCGAGACGAGCGAGGTGAGCTGGTACAGATCGATGTGCGTGGCGGCGAGCATGTCGCGGGGATAGCAGCCCACGCGTGCGGGTGCAATCTGCTAGAAGGCGTCGGATGGACGCACACGTGAGCGACGAGGCCCGGGCGCTGGCGCGCGACTGCGAGCTGGTCGACCTGCACATCGACACGATGATCCCGCCGCGACTGTGGGGCTACGACCCCCTGGTGCGCCACCGCGGCGCCATCCTGGGAGGGCGGTTCTTCGGACACCTCGACGTGCCGCGGCTGCAGGAGGGGGGGGTGAGCGGGGCGATGTGGTCGCTCACCACCAACCCGTTCCGCACCGCCCGGCGCCGCTACGTCATGTTCGAGCGCAACCTGGCGCGGCTGCGCGATCTGGTGGCGCGCAGTGGGGGCGCGCTCGCGTTCGCGCGCGACGCCGCCGAGTACCGGCGGGTGCGCGCGGCCGGCGCTCATGCGGTGTTGGCGGCGATCCAGGGCGCCAACGCGCTCGAGGCCGTGGCCGACCTGGGCCCTGCCGCGGTGCCGGACGATCTGCTCACGCGGGTGACGCTGGTGCACCTGACCAACGCCGTCTACGGCGCGACCTCGTCACCCTTCTCGTGGCTGCGGCGCGACCGTGGGCTCAGCGCGGCGGGGCGGCACCTCGTCGAGCAGTTGGACGCCGCCCGCGTCTTCGTCGATCTGGCCCACATCCATCCGCAGGCCTTCTGGCACGCGGTCGAGGCCCACGATTCATCGCTGCCGCTGATCGTCACCCACACCGGCGTGCGCGGGGTGAAGCAGCACTGGCGCAACCTCGACGACGACCAGCTTCGGGCGATCGCGGACACTGGGGGGGTGGTCGGCGTGATGTATCAGACCAGCTTCCTCTCCCGGAAGGGCGGCCCACGCGACGGCGCGATGGTCGTCGAGCACATGGAGCACATCGTCAAGGTGGCCGGTGAGGACGCGGTGGCCCTGGGCACCGATTACGACGGCGCCATCACGCCACCGCGGGATCTGCGCGACGGCACCAGCTACCCGCGGCTGGTGCAGCACATGATCGATCGCGGCTGGCCGACGGAGCGCATCCGCAAGGCGCTGGGTCTGAACTTCCTGCGGAGCTTCGAGATGTTGCGACCGGGCTGAGCCTCCCCGGCTGGGGTGCCCGACTTGGCGCTTGCCCCACTGTCTTGGAGTTCTCGGCGGTCGGTGGCTGCTCGTCGCCGCCGCGAGGACGCCTCGCCACCGCTGCGGACGCTCTGGGCCTTGGTGGAGGGGGGCGGGGAGCGCCCATGCGGCCGCGAGGGGGTGCCTGAAGAAGTGCCTGGCACTCGGGGTGCCTGAAGAAGTGCCTGAAGAAGTGCCTGCCTGAAGAAGTGCCTGAAGAAGTGCCTGGCACTTCTGCCCGAAGAAGTGCCTGGCACTTCTGCCCGAAGAAGTGCCTGGCACTTCTGCCCGGCACTTCTGCCCGGCACTTCTGCCCGAAGAAGTGCCTGGCACTCTGCCCGGCACTTCTGCCCGGCTCGTCGGCCCGCCGATGATCCAGCAGGCGCCCGGCGGCGTCAGCCCGGCGAGGGGCGCGAGGGTCGTCGTGTAGGAGCGGCCGCCCGCGCCCAGGGTCCAGCCGTGAAGAAGTGCCGGTTGAAGAAGTGCCTGGCACTTCTTCCCCAAGTGCCCGCGAAGAAGTGCCTGGCACTTCTTCCCCAAGTGCCCGCGAAGAAGTGCCTGGCACTTCGATTTGGCACTTCGGCACTTCGATTTGGCACTTCGATTTGGCACTTCGATTTGGCACTTCGATTTGGCAGCACTTCTGCCCGGCGGCACTTCTGCCCGGCGCGAACTCGCCCAGCGGGGCGTCTCGGGCGTTCGGGGCCGCCAACGTTTGGGTGCGCTGGCGCGCGCCTCGGTTCGCCGGTACGAGGGGGCAGGGGGCTGTCCGCCCCCCACCCCCTCGAGCTCCCCCGCCCCCCGACCAGGGCTCCGCCCTGGACCCGGCGGAGCGCGGTCATCGTCGCGTGGTGCCGGGTGAGGCTTTGGGCGTTGGAGCGGCCGGGGGTGGGTGGCGGCGAGCGGACAAGCCGTCCCTCGGTTCTCGCGTGATCGCGCGGCGGGGTCGCCCTCTCGCGACATTGCCCGCGTGGTGATCGGCGCGCTGCGCAGTTCTCGGAGGTCGGGGCGGTTGCTACGGTCATCTGACAAGAGGGCGGGCAAAGACGCTCGCAAGACGGGCGACCCCACCGCGCGATCACGACGCACCTCGGGGGCTTGGCCGCTGGCCGAGTGGCCTGGGTGGTAGGGCGCTTGCCCGGCTGTCGTGGTGTTCTCGGCGTTCGGCAGGCTGGTTGTCGCCGCCTCGAGGACGCCTCGTCACTGCTGAAGAAGCGCCTGCTGAAGAAGTGCCTGGCACTTCTTCTTGGAAGAAGTGCCAGGCACTTCTTCTTGGCCGCCTCGAGGACGCCTCGTCACTGCTGAAGAAGTGCCAGGCACTTCTTCTTGCAGCACTTCTTCTTGCACTTCTTCTTGGGGCCGAGGCTCCCCGGCGCGGGCCCCGACCGCGGCTCACCGCAGGGCGCGACAGTCGCCCGGCGTGGGCGTCGCCTGGACGCGCCAGCCCGCCGGCGTGCGCTCGATCGTCTGGCCCTCGGGGGCGTTGTCCACCATCACCGGGCCCACCGCCCCCGTCGCGTCGAGCAGCCGACTGACGTTGGCGTCGCCGCCGTAGATCACAGCGTCGTTGGGCACGGTCTCGGCCGTGACGTCATCTGCGGCGGTGGCGAAGAGCGCCACCCCGTCGGCCTCGGGGCCGCCGTTTTGGAGGTCGGGCTCGAAGTTCAGCGGGACGTCGATCGAGGGCACGTGGTTGCGCTCGTTGCTCGTCGGCCCGCCGATGATCCAGCAGGCGCCCGGCGGCATCAGCCCGGCGAGGGGCGCGAGGGTCGTCGTGTAGGTGCGGCCGCCCGCGCCCAGGGTCCAGCCGTCCAGGTCCACCACGTCGGCCGTCCCGTTGTAGATCTCGACCCACTCCACGTCGGCGTCGGCGCCGAGGGCGTTGTAGAACACCTCGGACAACACCGGGTGACAGCCACCGAGGCCGGCGGGCGCACAGCGTCCGCCGCAGCGCCGCTCCCCGTCGGGGCAGGCGCAGGCGCCCAACGCGCACACCTCGCCCTCGCCGGGACAGGCTGCGTCGCAGGCGCCGCAGTGGTTGGGCGTGTCGAGGCCGCTGCACGCGCCGTCGCAGGCCGCGTCCGGCCCGCAGGTGAGTCCGATCGAGACCTCGAGGGTGGCGCGACCGCCTGCCGCGTCTGCGAAGACGGCGACAAAGCGCCGCCGCGGCCGCTCGCCGCGGTCGAAGGCGATCGGCTCGACCGCGTGCAGCGCGTCCCAGCTCAGCGGCAACGCAAAGTGGTCAGGCAGATCGCTCGGGACGAAGGCCCCCAGGGGACGCCCGTCGGCGGTCTCGAGGTGACCGCCGATCAGGTCGCCGTCGTCGTCGACCACCCACGCGGTGAAGGTGACGGCCTCGCCCTCCGTGATCTCGGCGCGGCTGGCGCCCAGGCTCTCGAAGCGCGGCGGCGAGGGTGCGGGTGCGCCGCCGACCCCGCCGACCCCGGCATCCCCGCCGACCCCGGCATCCCCGCCGACCCCGGCATCCCCGCCGACCCCGCC
>CALBMW010000977.1 GCA_937896275.1 uncultured Myxococcales bacterium | reverse complement strand
CCCGCCTGCCCCGCCGTCCCCGCCCGCGCCCGCGCCGCCTTGACCACCGCCACCGGCGCCCGTCGCGCCCGCGTCGCCCGCGTCGTCGGACGCCGCCTCACAGCCAGCCAGCAACATGACCAGAGAAAGGGCCAAGACCCTCCCGAGACCTGCGCGCATCGTGCCCCCTGTTTCACTGCGCTCCCGCGCAGCGGTGTTGTTCGCGGACAACAGTGCGCGCGCGCCGGCCCCCGGGGAAGCCGAAATCAACCGGTCGGACACCCCACACGCGTCTGCGTCCGCCGCGCGCCCGGCCCGGCGCATTGCCGCGAAACCCAAGGCACGCTCGGCTCATCCACACGCGGCCATTGAACTCATCCCCGGCGCCCACGGCGGGCGCCCGATTTCGAGAGAGGAAGCGCACATGGACATCATCAACGAGATCGCGTCGAAGCTCGGCGTCTCACCCGACCGGGCGCAGGCCATCGCCGGCACCGTGATCGGCGCCGCCCGCAAGGAGGCGCCGGCGGACGTGGCGCAGGCCATCGACGAGAAGGTGCCCGAGGCGGCGGAGTGGGAGCCGGCCGCCGAGAAGGACGCAGGCGGCGGGCTCGGGGGCCTCGGCGGCATGCTGGGCGGTCTGACGGGCGGCGGGGGCGGGGTCGCCGCGCTGCTCGGCTCGCTCTCCCGCTTCGGCGTCGACGCCGGCTCGCTCGCCAAGATCGCGCCCTCGGTCATCAGCTTCCTGAAGGACCGCATCGGCGCCGACAAGGTCCAGAAGCTGGTGTCCTCGGTGCCCTTCCTGAAGCAGTTCGCCGGTGGCGGCGAGGGTGGCGGCGGCGGTGGCGGCGCGCTCGGCGGCCTCGGTGGCCTCTTCGGGAACTGATCGGACCCGCCCTCGCGCGGATTCGTCGTGGGGCGCCGCGTCGGCCCTTGGGACGGACGCGAGGTCGCGGGCTTCGCCGGCACCGCGAGCCACACCCCGCCCCTTGCCCCCGACCCCCCGCATCGTGATCATGCCGCGATGCTGCGCCGCCGTCCCTCGCTGGCGAGACCCCTCGACGCCGGCCTGATGCGCCTCGTCGCCTTCGTGCGCGACGCGGGGGCGTTGGCCGTCGTCATCGCCGTGGCGCTGGGCAGCGGGCTCTGGCCCGCCCTCAACGCCGACCGCCTGATGGAGCTCTGGTACAACCGGCTGCCCTTCGATGATCGCGTCACGGCCCTCAAGTGGGGCCTCGGCGCGGCCGGCGTCACGCTCGTCGGCTACGTGATTGTGGTGCTCGTCGCGCGCCGTCGCGGACGCGCCGGGCCCCGGCCGTCGGTGACCGAGGTCGTCGCGGCGACCAACCGTCGCCTGCTCTGGGGCCTCGGCGTACCGGGGCTGGTGTTCCTCGCGATCCGCCCCGTCGAGAAGCACCACCCCCACCTCGTGACGGTCTACGCCGCCGTGTTCGCTGGCCTCGTCGCGGCCAGCGTCTATGCGGCGCGCGTCCCGGCCCGCGCCCGCTGGGCCGCCGTGAACCGCTTCGCGCCGCCCGCGCTGCTCGCCGTGGCGGCGGGGCTCGTGGCGGCTCAGCTGTGCGACCTGGCGCTGATCAACCATGGCTCCATGCGCACCCAGATCGCCGACCTGGGCTACTACGACAACATCTTCTATCAAAGCGTCCACGGCAATCTGCTCGGCTGCTCGTTCATGCCAGGCGGCAATCACTACGTCGGTCACTTCGATCCCATCTTGGTGCTGCTCTCGCCGTTCTACCTGATCAGCCAGCGCGCCGAGACCCTGCTGGTGCTGCAGGTCGTCTGGCTGGCCGCGGGCGCCGCGCCGGCCTACCTGCTGATGCGCGACGCCGTGGGCAGCACCTGGGCGGGGCTGGCCTTCGGGCTGACCTACTTGCTCTACCCCGCGCTGCACGGGGTGGCGCTCTATGAGTTTCACTCCATCTCGCTGCTCGGGCCGCTGGCGATGACGCTCATGTATGCCCTGCAACAGCGCCGCTTCGGCCTCTACTGGCTGGTCCTTCCGCTGTGCCTGCTGGTGCGCGAGGACGTTCCGATGGTCACGGCGCTGGTGGGCGCGACGATCCTGATGTCGATGCCGGCGCACCGGCGGCATGGCTGGCTGACGCTCGCGGCCAGCGCGGCCTACCTGGTCCTCGTGAAGGGCCTCGTGATGCGGTCGAGCGATCTGCTCAACTGTTCGGACGGGGGGTCCTGCTTCGCGTACTACTTCGAAGACATGATCAAGCACCGGCGAGGCATGGGTGACATCGCCCTGTCGGTGCTGCAGAACCCCGGGTTCGCCGAGACGCGCGTGCTGGTGAAGCCCGAGAAGCTGCTCTTCCTGCTGCAACTGTTCGTGCCGCTGCTGGGGCTCCCGCTGCTCGCGTCCGCCGGGCGCATCACGATGGTCTTCGGGCTGACCTTCACCATGCTCGCCACCCGCGAGCCCGTGCACTCGATCGGCTTCCAGTACAGCACCTTCATCTACCCCTTCGCCTTCGCCCTGGCGCCGCAGGCGCTGCGCACGCTGAGCACCGGGGAGCGCTGGCCGTGGCTGCCCTGGGACCGCCGCCGTCTCGTCCGCGGCCTGGTCGCCGGCATGCTGGTTTCATCGGCGCTGCTGTCCTGGCGCTTCGGCGCGTTGGTCGACAACACGGCGTTCAAGGCGGGGTTCGCCGCCATTCGACGCGAGGTGGACGTCAAGGCGACGGAGCACCGCGCGTTCGTGCTCGAGCAGTTGGCGCGGGTGCCCGTGGACGCGCACCTGGCCCTCACGCGGCGCCTGGGGCCCCAGGGATCGAACCGCCCCAACGTCTATCCGTGGCCACAGGTGCGCCGCTACAAGATCCCGCGCCTCGACTACTTGTTGGCCCGCGATGGTGACCTGGAGGGGCCCGAGCGGACCCACCTGCGGACCTCGATTCGAGACGGCTCGCTGAAGCTCCTCGCCGAGAGCGCGGGCATCCGACTGCTGCAGGTGGTCGATCCCAAGTTCCTCGGCCGCAAGCCCGCGGCTCAGCCGCGCGCCCGCACGCGCAGGCGACCGCGCAAGCCGGCCGACGCGATGCCACCACCTCGCAAGTAGCCGTTACAAAAGCGAAAGCTGCGGGCTGTCCCGCTCGAGATCGAGCAGCAGCCGCTTGGCGGCCAGGCCACCTCCGAAGCCGGTCAGCGATCCGTCTGCGCCGATCACGCGATGGCAGGGCACGACGATCGGCAGGGGGTTGTGGCCATTCGCCAAGCCCACGGCGCGGGATGCCTTGGGGCGGCCGATGCGCCGGGCCAGCGCGCCGTAGGTCGTGGTGGTGCCATAGGGCACGTCGCGGAGGGCGTCCCAGACCAGGCGCTGGAAGGGCGTGCCGCGCGGGCTCAGCGTCAGGTCGAAGCCACGGCGGCGGCCCGCGAAGTAGGCGTCGAGCTGGGCCGAGACGTGGGCCAGCGCGACACGATCCTCGATCCAGCCCGGCTCGACCTCGAGGCCACGCCCGGGGTCCGGGAAGCCGATGGCGCGCAAGCCGTCGGCGCACGCGACCAGCAGCAGATCACCCACCGGGCTCGGGTGGTGGACGTAGCGGGGCGCGTCGGTCACCGACGCTCCCAGGCGCGCAGGAAGACCTCGAGGTTGCCCCGCAGCACCTCCTTCACGTTGGCCGCGCTCGCACCGGTGCGTGGGTCGCGGACCGCGCCGCCGGACAGCCCATAGGTGCGGGCCACCTCGGCCGAGGCCGAGGCCGAGCCACGGAACCAAGCCGCCAGATCGCGACCCAGCAGCCGCAGCGTGTCCGCGTCGGCGCCCAACAGCGTCCAGTCGAGGCCGCGGTGAGGCGCTTCGAAGGCCAAGCGGGCGGCGCGGCGTGGCACCAGCAGGCCCTGTGTGCGGCGCGCGTCGGTGACCTGCGCGCCGTCGGCGCCAGGGCCGACCGCGCCCTCCGTGCGGGGGACCACCTCGACGCGCAGCCGCACGACGGCGCCGCTCTCGAGCCGGCAGCGGTGCTGACCCTGTTCCATCTCGAGCACGGGGAGCGCCCGCGGCCCCTCCACCTCGAGGATCACGCGCTCCAGATCACCCTGATGCTGCTGCTCGGCGACGACCTCGGCGGTCAGCCCCTGCCGCTGCGCCCAGGCGACGTACATCTGGACCAGGTGACGGAGCCACTCGCCGGGCGCGCGCCGCGTGTCGCCCGGGCCGATCACGACCCACGCGCCGGCGGGCGCGTCGTCGACGCCCAGCTCGAGCCAGCGACGCCACGCCACAGCGACCTCGCCCACCGCCTCCGCGAGCGCGAGCGCGTCGGCCGGCGGCTGCCCAAGGAGCATCGCGCGCAGCCTGCGGACGGGACCCCGCAGCCGCTCCTCGGCCTGGATGCGGGCGTCGAGCGCGCGATAGCGGCCCAGCATCGCGCGGGCCTGCTCGCCGTCCTCCCAGAAGCCCGGCTGCTGGCTGCGCTCGATGAGGCGGCCCGCCTCGTCCTGCCGGCGCGCCGCCTCGGGCTCCAGCGCGTCGAGGCGCGCCAGCCAGGCCTCGGCCTCGGCCCTCACGGTCTCGGCGTCCACCGCGCGCGTGGCGCCGTCTGCCATCTCGACCGTCACCGGCGCCTCGGCGTCCAGGCGGTCGACCACCACCCGGTCGCGGCGCACCGTCAGCCCCAGGCGCGCCCCGCGCGGCGGCGCCTCGCGCACCAGGAAGTCGGCCAGCGCCGCGGTGACCCGGCGCTCGATCTCGCGGCGAAGGAAGCGCGCCCCGTAGTGCGGGTGGTAGCCGTGGGCGACCAGCCAGTCGAGCACCTCGCTGCCCACCTCCAGCGCCAGGTGTCGTCGCGCCATGCCCTCGCGCTGGGTCAGCTCACCCAGCTCGCGCCGCGCGATCTGCCTGATCTCGGCGCGCCCGAGCGGGTGGAAGTGCACCACGTGGTCCAGACGATTGAGGAACTCGAAGCGGAAGACATCGAGCAGGCGGCGGTCGAGCTCGGCGTCCAGGCTGGCCACGTCGCGGGTCCGCTGAAAGCCCAGGCCGGCCTCGCGGTAGACCTCGACCCCCGCGTTGGAGGTGGCGATGACGATCAGGCTGGCCACCGAGATGGTCTCGCCCTCGCCGTTGATGAAGCGGCCCTCGTCGAACAGCTGAAGGAAGCGGTCGTGTATCAGGGGGTGCGCTTTCTCGAGCTCGTCTAGCAGCAGCACGCCGAAGGGGTGGCCCACCAGGCGTCGCGTGAGGACGCCCCGTCGCTCCTGCAGGCTGTGCGCGTGAGGATCGCCGAACAGCTCGGTCGCCTGAGCGGCCTGGGGATAGTCGGCCATGTTGACGCGCACCAGCCGCTGGCGGTCGCCGAACAGATACTCCGCCAGCAGCTGCGCGGCGTGCGTCTTGCCCACGCCGGTCGGGCCCACGAAGAGCAGGACGCCGAAGGGGCGCCGCGGATCGGTGAGCCCGGCCTTGATGAGGGCGATCATGCGCAGGATGGCGTCGACCGCCTCGTCCTGCCCCAGAAGGCGCCCCGCCAGGAAGCCATGCACGTCGTCCAGATCGAGGCTGATGCGCGGATCGACCAGGCTGGTGGGCACGCGGGTGAGCTGGCCGAAGCGGCTGACGACGTCGTGGACCCCCAGGGTGGTCGTGCCGGCGGTCGCCAGCAGGCGGGTCTGGTGCAGCAGCTCGATGGCCTTGCGCGGGAAGCGGCGGTCGCCCATGAAGCGGCCGGTGAGCTCGATGGCCACGGCCTGCGCGTCCGCGTCGAAGGCCGGCGCCCCGCGGGCGGCGAAGGCGTCCCACTGCCGAACGATGCGCCGCACCCGCTCCGGCGGCGGCTCATCGACCACGATGGGGACGAGGTGGGCGCTGAGCTCGGCCCAGTACTCCACCATCTCGTCGAAGCCGCGGGGCAGCGCCTCGGCAAGGATTGGCCGGTCGGCGCGCGCCAGGTAGCGCTGCAGCAGCGACTCCCAGTCCAGGCCGTAGGCCGCGTGCAGGTCGCGAATGACGGGGATCACGGGCGGATCGGCGACCAGCAGGGCGTCGAAGAAGCGCTGGGCGAAGTCGGTGGCCTTGCCGCGATCGGCGAAGCGCCCGGCCAGCGCGCCGAGCCCGACCTGCACCATGCGCGCCCCCTGCAGGACCGCCGGCCCCTCCCCCTTGCTGGCGCGCCGCACGATCTGATGCAGGACGGCGGTCTTGCCCACGCCGTGGGGCCCGACCAGGACGGGCGAGCGGCGCCCACCGCCGGCGAGCAGCACCTCCTCGACCTGCCGCACGGCGTCGCCCACCTCGAACGCGGGCGGCAAGGCGTCGGCTCGCGCCGCGGCGGTCAGGTCGAGGTCGATCCAGTCGTCGATGATCAGCGGGGTCTTCTTCGGCATGGTGCGGGGTTAGCAGGGTGCGGCCGCGGGTGCAACGGGTGGTCGAAGATGGCCGTCACACGCGAGCAGGGGCCGCGAGCAGGCACCCGCGTGGGCGACCGGGCCGGCGTCGAGGGGCCGGGGTCGCCCGGGTTGGGTCTGCTGGCTGGGGTCGGACCAGGGGGTCGGGGGTCGGACGTGGAGGGTCGAACATACTCATTTGTTCTGGTGGACGGCGCCTTCGATCAGGGCCCACCGGGACGCGCCGGCGCGCCGCTCCGCAACGCGACGATCTCTGCGATCACCCGGTCGTAGGCGGGCGCCAGCGGCCCCTCCTCATCCCCGAACATCTCCTCGGGTGGGATGGGTGCGCCGAGGCGGAAGGCGATCGACCGCGGAATGACCGGGATCACGAACTGAAGCGGCCCGGCGAGCCAGAGCCAGGCCAGGAGGAGGCCCCACCAGCCGAGGGGCGTGAAGAGGCCGGCGAGGGAGAAGCCGATGGCGCCGACGAGGCCGGTGAGCATGAGAGGAAAGCGCTTCATGCCGAACAGGCGGTAGCCCAGGATCCAGGGCAGCAGGCCCTCGGAGCGCCACAGGACCGGCGTCACCCAGCCGGAGCCCACGATGCCCATGGGGACGATGGGGACGCGCGCCTCGCGGGCGAGCCTGAGGAAGCCCTGCCGGCCGTTGAAGTCGACGCGGCGGTCCTGCCAGATGGGCCGGAAGCACTCGTGATCGCCGCCGGGGAAGACGATCAACGGGATGCCCGCGGCCAGGGCGTCGAGTCCGGCGCGGTAGGTGGAGGGCACCATGCCGTAGTCGCGGGTGAAGCGGCCGCCCAGACGGTAGGTCAAGGGGTGCGTGAGCGCCGTCATCAGGCGCTCGCCGCGGGTGACGTCTGCCCAGAGCATCGTCAGCATGTGGACCTCGAGGAGGCCGCCCCCGGAGTGGTTCGAGACGATGACGAAGGGTCCGGCGGCGGGCAGGTTCGGCAAGCCTTCGAACCGCGGCCTCGCGAGGACGCGCGCGAAACGTAGCTGGAAGCGGAGCCAGCGCACGAGCCACGGCTGGATGCGCCCGACCTCGCCGACGCGGGCGCCGTCCGCCACCCGATCGAGGCGGCTCTTCGTGCGGGGGCCGGTCATGCATGTCTCCGAGCCGGGGTTCCACGACACTATCACTCGGGTCGCTCGACGGGCAGCACTCGGGTCCCTCGACGGGCAGCACTCGGGTCCCTCGACGGGCCCGCTACATACAGCCGACGCAACCAAGGGCATGCCCCAGCGGGCGAAGGCGCCCACATGGCATACGAAGGCGGAAGGCTGACGGCCCACGCCAACCAGGGGACGATCGCCGCCGTGGCAGCCGGCCGCCCAGGCGGAGGCGCACGCGGGGTCGCCGCGCGCGGCCAGGAAGCGTAGTGTGCAGCGACAATGCGTGACCGGACGGGGTGAACGATGCCAGCAGGATCATGCGCGCGCAGCGCGGCCGAGAGCACGGGGGGCACCACCGCCCCGACCCGGCGCGTGCGACTGAGCGCGATGGCGCTCCTGGGCGCCTGGGCGTTGGCTGTCGCCGGGTGCGAGGGCCGCGATGACGCCGCCGGGCGCGACCTCGGGCCACCCGACGCGTGTGGATCCTCGGTCGACTGCGACGCCGACGCGTGCGTCGGGGGCAGCTGTGTCCCGACCGAGGCAGGCATGCCCGAGGACGCTGCCGGAGCACCCGCGCCCGACGTCGGACGCGACGCGAACCTCCCCGAAGACGGCGGCCCCGGTCCCGCCGCGCCCGACGTCGGACCCGACGCAGGCCTCGCCGAAGACGCCGGCCCCGGTCCCGCCGCGCCCGACGTCGGACCCGAGGCAGGCCCGACCGAGGACGCCGGATCAGACGCTGCCCCAGCTGACGTCGGAAGCGACGCCGGCCCGACCGAGGACGCTGGATCAGACGCGGGCCCAGCTGACCTCGGAGGCGACGCCGCCCCGACCGAGGACGCCGGATCAGACGCTGCCGCGGCTGACATCGGCAGCGATGCAGGCCCCACCTCGGAGATCGGAGACGCCTGCGTCGACGACGCAAGCTGCCGGCGCGGGCCGTGCGTCGTGGGCGGTGGCATGGACGGCCGCGGCGTCTGCACTGCGACCTGCCAGGGCGAGCAGGACTGCCCCGAGACCTGGAGCTGCTCGCTTGTCGCCCACACAGGCATGGAACCCACGCTCCTCTGCCTCCCCCCGGAGGAGCCTGCCTGTCTCGACCCCGACCACGACGGGCACGGCGAGGGCGACGCCTGCCTCGGCATCGACTGCGACGAGGCCAACACGGAGATCAACGCGAGCGCGGCGGAGGTCTGCGACGGCGTCGACAACGACTGCGACGGCCAGTCCGACGAGGGTTATGACCTGCGCGGCGACCCCGATCACTGCGGCGCCTGCGACCGGGCCTGCGCCTTCGCCCATGCAGCGCGCGGCTGCGAAGCCGGCGCCTGCGTCATGGGCGAGTGCGACGACGGCTGGGTCGACCTGGACGGCCGGGGCGACACGGGCTGCGAGTATGCGTGCGTCGTCACCGAGGAGGATGACCAGCCAGACCCCGACGGCCTGGACTCCGACTGCGACGGGGTCGATGGCGACGCCGAGCGCGCCGTCTTCGTGCAGCCCGACGGCGACGATCTCCGAGGCGGTCTGAACGCCGACGACGCGGTCGCGACCGTGGGGCGCGCGCTCGAGATCACCGCAGGACGCGACGATCGAGACCAGATCCTGGTCGCCACCGGGTCCTATTCGACCAACGTCGCCTTGGCCCTGCAGTCAGGCGTGGGTCTGTTCGGAGGCTACAGCGTCGACTTTCGCAGCCGGGACGAGGTCCGCGCGATGCTCACGGCGGTCGAAGCGAACACGGTCTTCCGCGCCGACGGCCTCACTGCGCCGGTCACCATCGGACGCATCGACCTCGTCGTGGTCGACCGACTGGCCGAGTCCGAGCCCGCCATCGCGATCACCGCCCGCGGCAGCGGCGCCTGGCTCAGACTGCGCGACCTCGACGTCACCGCGGGTCGCGGCGGGCGCGGAGGGGACGGGGGCATCGGCGACGACGGCCGCGGCGGCGAAGTGGGCGCGGACGGCACCCGCCTCGAGGGCGGC
>CALBMW010000976.1 GCA_937896275.1 uncultured Myxococcales bacterium | reverse complement strand
CGGGATCCGAAGCTGCTGTTCTTCTACGGCAACCGCGTCGCCCCCTGGGCCGAAGCGCTGGGGGAGGTGCTCGCGTGAGCGTCTGGGGCGTGGTGGGTGACGGCGCGTGGGGGCGCGCGCTGGCCGAGCGGCTGGTGCGCAATGGTCATGACGTGCGCATGGTCGGCCTGGCCCGGCGTGGTAAGGGCCTGCCGCGGGGCGTGACCTACACCCACGACGGGGCAAAGGTGCTGCAGGCCTGCGAGCGCCTGGTCGTGGCGCTGCCGCCGTCGGCCCTCGAGCCGGCGCTGGTTTCGATGGCGCCGCACCTCCAGGGCAACCATCGCATCGTGACCACCGCGCGCGGGCTGACCCCCGAGACCCACCTGCGCGCCACCGAGGCGATGGGCGCGCTCACCGCCGTTCGCCAACTCGCGGTGCTGGCCGGGGCGGCCGACGCCGAGGCGCTGAGCGCCAACAAGCCGGTGGCGTTGGTGGTGGGGAGCGCCTTTCCCTCCTGGGCCGGTGAGCTTCAGGCGGCCCTCGGCTCGGCAAGCCTGCGCGTCTACTCCAACCCCGACACCATCGGCGTCGAGCTGGCCAACGCCGCCGCGGCGGTCTTCGGCGTCGCGATGGGCGCCGCGCGCGCCGCGCAGGTCGGGCCTGCGACCGAGTCCACGGCGCTGACCCGCGCGCTGGCCGAGATGGACCGGCTGGTCCAGGGCCTCGGCGGCCGCGCCAACACGGCCTTCGGGCTCGCGGGCCTCGGGGTCCTCGCCGAGATCGTCCTGGACGGCACCGGGGCCGCCTTCCAGGCCGGCATCGCGCTCGCCCGGGGGGACGTCGAGGCCGCGCGAAGCCAGGCAGAAGTACGCGAAATCGCTAGGACTTTCGCCGCCCGTGCCGAGCGTCACAACCTCCACGCGCCCATGGTTCGGACCGTGGACGCGCTCTTCGCGGGCGTGCTCGACGCCCAAGAGGCGATGACGGCGTTGATGAGCGGGAGCTCCGGCAAGGAGTAGGGGGGTCCGACGATGTTGCACCTGCGATCGCGCACCGCGCCGGCGTGGGGGACCTGGGCGGCCAAACACATCGACACCATCCTGGTCGACCACGCTCACTGCGAGAAGAAGGCGGCGTCGACGGCGCTGGGGCTGCTGTTTCGCTACCCCGACCGCGCTCCGCTGCTCCGCCCGCTTTCGGAGTTGGCGCGCGAGGAGCTCGAGCACTTCGAGCTCGTGCTCGAACACCTGGCGGCGCGGGGCGTGGCCTTCGATCGCCTGCGCCCCAGCCCCTACGCGGGCAAGCTGATGGCTGTGGTACGACCCGACGAGCCCCGCCGCCTGCTCGACACCTTGCTGTGCTGCGCGGTCATCGAGGCGCGCAGCTGCGAGCGCATGCAACTGCTGGCCGACGCCCTCGGCGCCGAGCCTGCGCTGGCCGATCTCTACCGTGGCCTGCTCGCCAGCGAGGCGCGGCACCATGCGCTCTACGTCGACCTGGCGCGCCAGCTGTTCCCCGGCGACGACGTCTGTGCGCGCCTGAACGCGGTGTGCGAACACGAGGCCGAGGTCCTCGCGAGCGCGCCCCCGGTCCCCCGCATGCACAACTGAGGGCGCCGCGGCGCGCGGGGAACATGGCCCGACGCGCGACGGTTGTGTCCGGCGCCGGTGGAGCTTGTATAGTCTCACCGTTCAATCAGGGAGGACCAGGTGGACGAGACGCGCCCCGACGACGACGTCAGCGAGGAAACCGTCCCTGTCTTGCCGCTGCAATCGACGGTCATCTACCCGCAAGGGGTGGCCACGGTGCAGATCGGCATCGAAGAGAACATCGCGCTGCTCAAGAGCAACGCCGAACCCGACGCCCGCATCGCCCTGGCGTTCTCGGACGCCGGCGTCTCGGGCGAGGTGCGCCGGGAGACCTTGTCGCGCGTGGCCGTCATGAGCCGCGTGCTCGATCGCCTGAAGCTGCCCGGTAACAGCTATCAGGTCACCTTCCAGGGTCTGCGCCGCGTCGAGCTGCTCGAGATCGTCCAGGAGAAGCCCTACTTCCGGGCCCGCGTCGCGGAGCTGGCCGAGGTGGTGCGGGATCCGTTCAAGGTCAACGTCTACGTTCAGAAGGCGATCAACCTCTTCGAGCGGCTCGTCGCGTCGAGCGGCAACTACCCGAAGGAATTGATCCACATCCTGAAGATGAACGTGGACAGCCCGGGGCGCTTCGCCGACCTCCTCGTCTCGTCCATCAACTTCGAGTACGCCGAGAAGCAGCGGGTGCTCCAGGCGGTCGGCATCGAGCCGCGCCTGCAGCGGGTCATCGAGCTGTTGCGCAGCGAACTGGACCGCGTGAAGGTCGCGCAAGAGGTCGAGAAGCGCGCCAAGGGCGAC
>CALBMW010000975.1 GCA_937896275.1 uncultured Myxococcales bacterium | reverse complement strand
GCACCTCTCGCGGGCGCGCCTCAAGAGCGTGCACGCCGAGCACCACCCCCGAGGCTGACCGGGCGCGTCCAGGAGTCACAGGTGCCCGACATCGACGTCGCACACATCCTCATGGCCTTCGTGGCGATCGTCCTCAGCCTGACGGTGCACGAGTTCGCGCACGCCTTCGTGGCCGACCGCCTGGGCGATCCCACGCCGGGGCGACACGGACGGCTGACCCTCAACCCGATGGTGCTCTTCCGCGCGCACCCCTTCGGCGCGCTGCTCGTGCCGCTCGTCGGCGCGTTCAACGGCTTCCTGGTGGGCTGGGCCGCCACGCCGGTGACGCCGTCGATGGCGCGGCGGGCGGGCACCCTGCGCCGGGCAGAGTTCTTCATCGCGGTGGCGGGTCCGGCCTCGAACGTCGTGCTGGCCATCATCTCGGTTGGCCTCTTCGCGGGGGCCCGCGCGCTGCTCTCCGCCGCGCCCGCGGTGGGCGAGCCGATGGTGCAGTTCACTCAGCTGCTGGCCTTCTCCAATGTGTTCCTGGCCTTGCTCAACATGCTGCCCATCCCGCCGCTGGATGGCTTCACGGTCTACCGATCGCTGTGGCCGCGCAGCCCGGCCATCGCGTTCATCGAGCAATACGGCGTGGTGCTGCTGGTGGTGTTCCTGATGTATGGGGGCCGGCTCTTCGGGCCCGTGATCGGGGCGATGGCCCGCCTGCTGGGGGCGGTCGCGGCGGCGGTGGGATGAGCGGATCGGGTGACGGGGCCGAGCCCGACGCCGCCGAGCTCTTCGTCGGGGGCGCGGGCTACGCGGTGCGCCTGGCGGTCTTCGACGGGCCTCTCGACCTGCTGCTCCACCTGATACGCCGCGAAGAGCTCGACATCTTCGACATCCCCATCGCGCGGCTCACCGCGGCCTACCTCGAGACGCTCGCGCTGATGCGGTCGCTGCAGATCGATCCGGCCAGCGAGTTCCTGGTGATGGCCGCGACGCTGCTGCAAATCAAGAGCCGCATGCTGCTGCCGCGCCCGCCGGCGCTCGACGACCTCGATGACGACGGCGATCCACGCACGGATCTGGTCACTCAGCTGCTCGAGTATCAGCGCTTCAAAGAGGTGGCGGCCGCGCTCGACGGGGGCGCGCGCCTGGGCTGGGACTGGTTCGCGCGCCTCGCCGGCCAGGACCGCCCGCCCGCCGAGGTCGACGACGAGGTGGCCGATCAGGACGTCTTTCGGTTGGCCGAGGCTTTCCGTCGCCTCGTGGAGCGCGGCGGTTTTCAGGCGCCCCACGACATCTACGTCGAGCGCGTCAGCATCGGCGAGCGCATCGCCCAGATCGCCGACCGCCTCGCGCTGAACGCCCAGGCCACCTTCGAGGAGCTGTGCGGCCGCGTGTGCCATCGCGAAGAGGTCATCACGACCTTCCTCGCCCTGCTCGAGATGGCGCGGCTGAAGCTCATCAGGGTCACTCAGGCCGACCGGCTGGGCCCGGTCCATGTCGAGGCGCGCGTGGGGGCCATCGGTCACCTGGGCGAGCACGCGGCCGGCATGCTGGGCGATCTCGAGGAAGCCTGAGATCGACGGCGTGCCCGGCGGTTCACGGGTCTTCGCCATCCTTCGGAGGATCATCGCCCTCCGGCGGAGCATCCTCGACCGCGGCCAGCGCGGGCTCGCCGTCGTCGAGCGGGGGGGCGGCGTCACCCCACGCGGCCTCGTCGTCGGCCTGCGGCTCGTCGTCGGGCCCCGGATCCGGGATCGCGGGCATCGGGATCACCCCCGGCGGCGCGCCGCGCTCGCGCCCCGCCTGCTCGGCGCGCAGGCTCTCCAGATCGCGCAGCGTGGGCAGCGCGCGCAGATCGGGCAGCGAGAAGGTCTCGAGGAACTCCGGCGTGGTGCCGTAGAGCAGCGGGCGGCCCGGCTCGTCCTTACGCCCCACGATGCGCACCAGCTTGCGCTCGAGCAGGCTGCGCAGCACGCCCCCGCAGTCCACGCCGCGCACGTCCTCGACGTCCAGCCGCGTGCAGGGCTGGCGATAGGCGACCACCGCCAGGGCCTCGAGCGCCGCGCGGCTCACCCGGGTCGCGCGATCGGGCCACAGCCGTCGCACCATGGGCCCCAGATCGAGCGCCGTGCGCAGCCGCCAGCCGCCCGAGACGTTGACCAGCTCGATGCCCAGCGCGCCGTCCAGCGTCGTCGCCAGCGCCCGGAAGGCCCCGTCGACCTCGGCCGCCGTGACCCGCGCCGGCCACTCCTCCTCGTCGACCGCGCCGTTGATCAGATCGACCACCACCTCGACCGTCACCGGGCGCTCGGAGGCCAGCAACAGGGCGCCGAGCAGGCGGCGCAGGCTCGCGGGTTGGCTCACGGTCCGGGATCGGCGTCGATGAACCGGGCGAGGGCGTCGCGCTGGGCGCGGGCCGCCTCGGGATCGGCGTCCAGCAGGTTCTTCTTCTCGGCCGGATCGGCCGCCAGATCGAAGACCTCCTCGACGTTGTTCGTGACGTTCTTCAGCACGTGCAGGCCGCGCGCGTCGACCAGCGCCACGATGTGCTCTTTGTAGTTGGGGTAGGGGAGTTGCTCCTGGAAGACGGGTCGCGCGTCGACCTCGCCGATGCCCGAGAAGATGGGCAGCAGGCTGCGACCCTGCGCCTTGGCCGCCCGCAGCCCCACGAGCTCGGCCAGCGTCGGCACGACGTCGATGAGCCCCGCCACGGTGTCCACGCGCCGGGGGGCCACCCCGGGCACGCGGATGAGCAGCGGGACGTGGGTCTCCTCTCGGTACAGCGTGCGGCCGTGGAAGTAGAAGCCGTGCTCCTTGAAGGCCTCACCGTGGTCGGCCAGGATCACCACGACGGTGTTCTCGGCCAGGGCCGGCTCGTCGAGCTTCTTCAGCACCGGGCCCAGGTGGTGATCCACGAAGGCGATCTCACTGTCGTATTTGTCCATCAGCGCCGTGCCGAACGTGCGCACGGACTTCTGCTGCAGGTACTTGCCGTGCGGCTCGAAGTAGTGGGCGAACACGAAGAAGGGCTGCTCGCCTCCCTGCAGCGCGTCGAGGCGGGCGAGCAGGCGTGGCGTGAGATCGGGCGCCGCCGACTGGGT
>CALBMW010000974.1 GCA_937896275.1 uncultured Myxococcales bacterium | reverse complement strand
CAGCGGCGCCGTCCCCGAGGGCCCCGGCCGCGAGGCGGGCCCGCTCCGCGACGGGCGGGTGGCCCAAGATGATGCCCACCAGCGCCAGCAGCGCGACGGCGGGGTCTGGATCGGCCACGACCTCGAGCAGCGCGGGTCGGGCGCCGACCGAAGGCTGGACGGCCAAGGCGCGCACCGCCGCCGCGCGCGACGTCGGATCGTGGTCGGTGAGCGCCAACTCGGAGAGCGGGCCGACCAGCGTGGGATCGATCATGAGGTGCGCCAAACGCGCCGCCGCCGCGCGCGTCGCGGGCGCAGCGTCGGCCAAGCCGCGGCTCACGTCCGTGGGCCGCGCGAGCGGCAGCCAGTCGCATAGGAAGTCGAGCAGCGCCACCCGCGCGTGGCCGTCCCAGGCCTGCCAGAGGCGGTCGATCACGTCGGGTCTGTCGACCAGGAGGCCGGCCAGCGTCGCCAGCGCGGGCCCGGGATCGGCGCGATGATCGCGCAGCGTGAGGAAGAGCGCGGTCGACGGATCTCCGCGCTGCAAGTGCCTGAAACGAGGAAGGAAAGGGGCAAGCTCGGGGTGCTTGAGCCCCCGCATCAGGACGCTGCGCGCGCCCGCCTGCCCCAACCGGTGCAGGATGCGCGTGAGGGCAGGCGCCAGGGGGGCGGTGGGCTGCAGGCGGGCGAGCACGTCCGTCACCGGCGGCACGGCGGCGAGGCCGAAGTCGGCCACCAACTCCTCGAGGCGCGCGACCCGGCGTACCGGCGCACCGTCGGTCTGCCGCGACTGCTGGGCGAGCACCTCGAGCAGCGTCGGGATGATGCCGGGCCCCAAGGCGAGCAGGCGGTTGAGCAGCGGCCGGTCGCGCACTGGATCGCCGCTCAGCGCCTGGCAGAGGGTCTCGACACGATCGCCCTCTCGCTCCGGCGGCGGATCGACGGGGGCGCGACGCGGGCGGCGACGCTGCGGATCGATGGTGCGGAACAGCGCCAGGGCGACGAGCAGCGCGAGCACCGCGCCGGCGAGGAAACCCAGGAACTCCACGTCAGAGTGGCCCGGCCGGCCGGGCCGCGGGTCGGCCCCGCGCTGGGTCTGGGTTTCGTGAGGAAGCTGTTGGGGGGTGAGAGGTGATCACCCTTCGGCGAGCGCTGCCTTGACGTAGGCGCCGAGGCTCGTGGGCCCGCCTTCGGCCGAGAAGCCCGGCAGCGGCGTCTGGTCCTCGGTGAGCCCGCGCAGGAGCTGGGCTGCGGCGTCCGGGTACAAACGCAGGACGCACTCCGCCGCGTAGGCGCGGGCGACCCAGTTCGCGTTGCCGAGCAGCTGCTCGAGGACCGGGCGCGCGGTGACGGCGCTGCGGGCGACCTGCTCGTCGCAGAAGGCGTCGATCTCGGCCTTGAACCCGTCGCCCGTGGTGGGCCAGTGAAGATCGGCGGGCATCGCCTGCAGCGCGGCCTCGAGCTGCCCGACCCCGCCAAAGAGCCAGATCAAGTCGAGCGCGTTGAAGCGTACCGCGAAGCCGTTGTCGGCCTCGTCGGTGCGGAGCAGGCGGAAGAAGCCGGGCAGGCCCTTCTTGCCCAGGTGGTCGCGCGCCGCCTCCTGCGCGATCTCGCGGGTCTCCTGAGGGACGCGCCGGTCGCGGGCCGCGTCGAGCAGATAGCGCAACAGGGTGGGGTTGCGGTTGTGCACCATCGCGTCGGCCAGCGGCGGCTCGAGCTGCGGGTAGCGTCGCCGCGCGAACTCCAGGAGGGCGCGGCCTTGCTGCCGGTGGGCCGCGGGGTCCTTCAGCCTCGCCAGGATGCCGTTGATGAGGACCAGCCGGTCGAGCTCCGTGGCCTGGCGCATGTCATCGAGGAGGCGGGGCGCGGTCCACTGCGGGCGAACGCTGCCCGCCGCCAGAAGGATGCTCGTGCACCGGCGGTGGGCGTCGCTGGCCTCGGGGTCGTCGTAGCCCGCGAGGCACCAGTCGATCAGCGTCTCGACCAGCTGCTGGTCGCGGGAGCGATCCTTGTCGGCCGGGCCGGTGAGATCGTCGGCGTAGCGCAGGAGGTAGAAGCCCAGGTTGGCGGCGCGGCCCGCGGCATCGTCGTCGCCCACCTCGCGCAGCGCCGTCACCACCGAGGCCGCGACATAGGGCATCAAGCGCTGCCGGTCGTCAGCCGTCGCGTTGGCCAGCACGCCCACGATCTGTTGAGGCTGATCCATGCGCAGCAGCACGATCGCGGCGCGCTGGCGCAGGTCGATGGGGCGCTCGGGGTCCGCGAGGTAGCCGGCCAGGCGCTGATCGCCGTCCGCGACGACTGCCCAGCGCTCGATGTCCTTCGCGTCGAGCGCGCAGCCGGCCAGCAGAGCGGCGAGGATCGCCACCGTCAGCACCGGGGCGGAGGCTGGGACGAGAGGCATGCGAGGCAAGGCAAGCACCCTGAAATGCTCGGTTTTTTCGACCGGCGGACGCTATCACCCGTGGGGCGGGGCCGTCAAGGAGCGACCCCCCTCGGCGTTGCGGGCCGGCACCGTCCGGGTTTAAGCTCGCAGCGCCAAGCCTGGAGGCCGCCGCCCGCATGAAGCCCGTGCAAGAGCTCGATCAACTCCATCAGCGTCTCGAAGCGGTGCGGCGGGAGTTCGAGCGCTACTTCCTCGGTCTGGAGCGGCGGATCCCGGCCGCGCTGCGCGAGGACATCGTCCGCGCCATCAAGGGCTTCCAGCCGTCGCGCAGAGACACGATCGCATGCTTCAAGCACGGCAACCTGCTGCAGCGGCTGATGTCGGTGGAGCGCTACTGGGATCGCGTGCTGCGGCAGATCGAGGAGGGCACCTACGAACGTGATGTCGCCAAGGCCGACCGCAAACAGGCGCAGGCTCGCAGCGACAAGAAGGCCCCCCCCGACGCCGAGACCGCGCGGAAGGCCGAGCAGACGGCCAAGGCGGCCGGCGACGAGGCGGCGGCCTTTCTCGCGTCGCTGGGCGCGGGGGCGCCCCCGGTGGGGCTGAGGGGGACGCCGGTGGGCGGGCCGCCGGTGGCGCTGCGAGGGCGCCCGGTGCAGGGCACGGCGACCCCGGCCCCGTCGTTGCGGGGGACGCCCATGCGGGGCAGCCCCGTGAGCAGCGCGCCTGCGCCGTTGCAGGGCCTGCCGACCAGCGCGCCGCCGATCGCCGCGGCGCGCCCGAACACACCTCCCAACCCTTCGCCGCGCGCGCCCGGGCCGCCCACCGCGCCGCGGCCGCTGGTACCTCCGGGGGCCACGGCGCCGCGCCCGCTCGTGCCTCCAGGG
>CALBMW010000973.1 GCA_937896275.1 uncultured Myxococcales bacterium | reverse complement strand
GCCGCGCCACGGCACACGGCCACACAACTCAAGCGCGGCGGCGCGCGGGGGCGCGGGGCACGCCGCAGTAGGCGCCGCCCCGATCGGTGCCGCACACCTCGCCCGCTTCGCCGTCGCACACCTCGACCACCAGCTCACCGAAGCGGCAGCGCTTCAGGACGTCGCCGTCGCAGACGCCGAGGCTGTCGATGTCGCCGCAGGGCGGGTTGTCGACGCAGAACCACCCGCGCTGGTCGTCGACGAAGTCGCACAGCTGCCCGCGCTGCCCGCAGTCGAGCCGCGAGATTTGCCCCGAGTCGCACCACTCCGCCACCGGGCCGGCGCAGCGCCCCAGGTAGTCGAGATCGCCGCACTCGGTCTCCGGCAGATCGCCGTCGATGAAGGTCTGCAGCCACTCCGAGATGGCGTCGAGGCGCGTCAGGTGGTCCACGTCGACGCAGGTGCCGTCTCCGTTCGACTCGACCCCCAGCACGCGCACCTCGCCGTCGATCTCGGTCATCACCGGGCCGCCCGAGTCGCCGAAGCAGATGCCCTGCTGTCCGTTCCCGTCGACGGTGATCTCGGTTCGCTGGATGCGCACGAGCTCGACCATGGCGAAGTAGCGCCCGCTGCGGCTGGGATCGTAGGTCTCACCGAAGCCGGCCGCTTCGACCGCGCGCCCGATCAGATCGTCGGTCAGCGGGGTCGCGTTGTGGTGGATCGGCACGAGCTCGGGCAGCACGTCGGTCGCCGACTGAGCCAGCAGCAGCACGGCCGCGTCCACGTTGGGGTTGGCGTAGGCCGCCGTCACGACGAAGGTCGCCGCCGGGTCGCGGGGATCGAGGCCCACGCTGAAGCCGATGCGGTTGCCGGTCCGGCCGCTGACGCAGTGCTCGGCGGTGGCCACCACGTTGGGCGCGATGATCGTGCCCGTGCAGAAGTTCGCGCCCGGCTGGCCGCGCGGGTGCAGCCAGCCCAGCGCCAGGATCTGTCCTTCGGTGAGCGTGACCGTCTGAGGCTCGCGCGTGCCGTTGCGGATCGCACGCTGGGTCTGGTCGATCGCGGTGGGGTGATCGGCGTCTGCGCAGGCGAAGGCGCCCGCCGCGGTGAGGGCCATGAGGGACAACAGGTGGCGTGGCACACCTTCTCCTTCGTCAGCAACTTAACGGCTCCAGCGGCCGCGGCGCCGAAGGGCAAGATGCATGCCACGGAGGCAGCCTCACACCGCCATGATGTTGTAGCCCGCGTCCACGTGCAGCACCTCGCCGGTGATGGCGCGCGCGCGGTCGCTCAGCAAGAAGATCGCGGCGTCGGCGACCTCGTCCGGCGTCACGTTGCGCCCCAGCGGGGCGTGCGCCGCGGCGTGCTTGAGCATGTCCCGGAAGCCGGGGATGCCGGCCGCGGACAGCGTCTTGATCGGGCCCGCGCTGATCGCGTTCACCCGCACGCCGGCGGGCCCCAGGCCGTGCGCCAGGTAGCGCACCGCCGCCTCGAGCGCGGCCTTGCACGGGCCCATCACGTTGTAGTTGCCGACGACGCGCTCGGCGCCCACGTAGGTCATGGTCAGCACGCTGCCGCCGTCGGCCATCAGCGGCGCGGCGCGGCGCATCACCCCGAGCAGGCTGTAGGCGCTGACGTCCATGGCGAGCGCGAAGCCCTCCCGTGACGTGTCGACGAAGGCGCCGGCCAGATCCTCGCGCGCGGCGAACGCGACGCTGTGCACGACGAAGTCCAGCCGGCCCTCGAAGACCTCGGCCACTTGCGCGAACCACGCGTCGATCTGCGCGTCCTCGGAGAGGTCGCAGGGTCCGCACAGCGCGACGCCGAGCTCGCGGGCCAGGGGCTCCACCCGCCGGGCCATGCGATCGTTGACGTGCGAGACGGCCAGGTGGGCCCCCTCGGCGGCGGCGGCGCGCGCAACGGCCCAGGCGATGGAGTGATGGTTGGCGACGCCGAAGACGACGCCCCGCTTCCCCTCGAGCAGCTTCATCGCACCAGCCCCACCACCCCGCTCTCGCCCGCGGGGATTGTCAGCACCAGGCCGTCCGCAAGGCGCCGCGCCTGCACGTCGCCCACGACCGGCGCGTAGTCGCCCGCCCGGTCAGCCAGCGCGCCGAGCGACACCGGCACCTCGGCCGCCGCGCCGCGGTTGAGCACCACGATCGCCACGTCGGCGTCTGTCCAGCGCGCCTGCACGTACACGTCGGGTGACAGCCAGAGCTCGCGCCGCGCGCCCCGCGTCAAGGCCGGGTGCGCCGCCCGCGCCGTCGCCAGCGCCTCGATCCAGGCGCGCACCTCGAGCCCGCCCACGTCGGGCGCCGTCGGATCCATGGCCAGCCCGCTCAGCGCGCCCTCCCAGCGCATGTCGCGCCGGCTGTCGGGATCGTTGGCGCCGGCCAAGGCGATCTCGTCGCCGTAGTAGATCAGCGGGATGCCCGGCAGCGTGAGCAGGAAGGTCCAGGCGCGCCTCAGCCGTTGATGGACCGCCGGATCGGCCGCAGCCTCGGGCAGCCGCGCGCAGGCCCCGGCGTCCTCGGCGAAGCGGCAGCCCTCGGCCGGATCGCCCGCCGCCCGCGTCGCCATGCGCGAGCTGTCGTGGCTGCCCAGGAACTGCACCTGCAGCGCCTCGGGGGCGTAGCGCGTCTCGAGCATCCGCACGGTCGACTCGAGCTCCTCGAGCGGGAGTGAGCCCCGCAAGAGCCCGCCCGCCACGCGGTGATGCGTCGGAAAGTCGAACTGCCCGTCCAGCGCGTTGGGTCCGATGTAGGCAGAGATCCAGGCGTATCCACTGTCGAGGCGCTCACCGCAGCCGTCGTCGAAGGTGTCGCCCTCGCCCACGGCCGTCTCGCCCAGCATCACGTGCCGCAGGCCGCCCTGCTCGAAGCGCCGCGCCATCGCCGCGCGCAGGTTGAAGATCGAGGTGGTCTCGACGTGCTTCACGGCGTCCACCCGGAAGCCGTCCACGTCGAAGGCATCGATCCAGTAGAGGGCGTCGGCGGTGAACTGGGCCTCGGCCTCGGGCACCCGCCAGTTGATGTCGGGCAGGTAGGCCGCGAACAGGCAGTCCAGCGGGCGCTCGCTCCAGCCGCAGCCCGGGTCGAGGCCGCAGACGCAGCCGGTGCGGAACCACTCGGGGTGGTCCCGGTAGTAGCTGTGTTGCTCGTGGACCTGGTTGTTGATGAGATCCAGCAGCACCCGGATGCCGCGCGCGTGGGCCGCCTCGATGAAGGCGTGCAGGGCGGCGTCGCCGCCGAAGCGGGGCTCGACCTCGCGCCCGCGCACCGGCCAGTAGCCGTGGTAGGCCGCGATGCGGCGGTCGCCGGCGCCGCGCTCCCCGAAGTCACCGTCCACCTGGCGGTTGACCGGACTGAGCCAGATCGACCGCACGCCCAGCCGCTCGAAGTAGCCGCTCTCGAGCACCTCGAGGGCGCCCCAGAGGTCGCCGCCGTGCCAGTCGGCGGGGTAGGTGACCGGCGCCCCGATCGGCGCGTCGATGTCGCGGTCGCCATTGGCGAAGCGGTCGATCAACAGCAGGTAGAGGGCGCCGTCGCGCCAGTCGAAGGGGGTGTCCTCGATCCAGAAGGGCAGGTCCACCGGCTCGGCCTCGCGCCCCGCCGCGTCGCGGGCGCGGATCGCGACGCGGTGCTTGCCGTGGGCCAGGCCGGCCCACCGCAGCGTGTACACGCCCGCGGCGTCGGGCTCTGGCGCGGCCAGCGGGGCGCCGTCGAGGGTGAACGTGACGGTGGCCGGCGCCGCCCCGTCGGTCGCGATCTGCACCTGCACGCGAGCCGTCACGCCGTCGCCCACGAGCTCCAGCGGCTCGGCGACGATGGCCGGTCCTGCGTCGCACGCGGGCGCTCGGAACGCGCTGTTCACGCAGTCGCCTTCGTATTTGCGGTGCGTGCCGCGTGGGTCGAGCGTCCAGCGCCCGTCGACGATCAGCTTGTAGCCGTGCAGCGCCCCGGGGCGGAGGCCGTCGGCGGGCCCCAGCGTCAGCGAGAAGCCCTCCGCGTCGCGCGCCATGGCTCGCGGGGCGTTTGCCCAGTCGGTGAAATCGCCAGCGACCTGGACCGCGGCCGCCCCGTCTCCTGGGTGCCGCAGCGTGACGGCGCAGCTTCGCGTCACCCACCGGAGGCCCGCGGGCGGCGGTGCGGCGTCCGGCGGTGCGGCGTCCGGCGGTGCGGCGTCCGGCGGTGCGGCGTCCG
>CALBMW010000972.1 GCA_937896275.1 uncultured Myxococcales bacterium | reverse complement strand
GTCACCTGTGGCAGGCGGAGTCCTCCGATGATGGAACAGACCGACAGCTGGTCATCTCGCTCTCTGACCGAGCGACTGAACTATGTCCAGACCCGCCTTCATGGTCCGCTCCTCGAGCAGATCGAGCGCGCCAGTCGTGACCTTGCGCGTTCGCCCGACGCCGCAACGGCTGCCGTGGCCCCGCTCCTCGACACGGTCGAGCGCCACCTGCACCAGAGCGACGGCGCGCTCTTCGCGCTGCTCCGCGCCGGGCTCGTGGCCCCGGCCATCGCCGGCCTCCGCAGCTCCCACGCGAGCCTGGTCGGCACCCTCGATCAGCTCCGCACGCTGGCCAACCTCCTGCCGCCAGCCACCGCCGACCGCGTGCGCACGCTCAGCGAGACCATCCGCGCCACCCTGGCCGCCGAGGTGGACCTGCTGGTGCCCGCGGTGACGCTGGGCTGAGCGCGCAATCCGCCCCCGGGCCGGGGCGCTCGCCGGGTCCACCCCCGGCCCCGGAACGCGCCGGTCGACGGGCGGCCGGTGCGGGCGCAAGAATAGGTCCCCCACAACGACGTCGGGCCGACCCATGCGCACGCCAACACCTCACGCCGCCGCCGCCAGGCTCACCCCGGCCCGCCACGCTGCCACCCTGCTCGCCCCGCTCAGCCTGATCGCCCTGCTCTCGATCCCCCGGCCCGCCGCCGCCGAGCCCTACCCCGCCTTCGCCCACGCGCCCCGCCTCTCGGCGCCGGTGTCGCCTTACTCCGAGGACCCGCAGCGCTGGACGGCGGAGCGGGTGAGCGAGGCGCTGGCCCTCGCGGACAGCTACCTCGACGTCTGCGGCATCGACCTGGAGCCCGGACCCCTGCTGCCCCTGCGCCCTGGATCGGCCGCGCGCCCGCAGCGCCTCTGGCGCACCGACCGCGCCAACGAGTTGGTCCTCGTGTTGCGCGCCGAGGGCGACAACCGGCACTACGCCCTTCACGGCATCGCGTCCCTGCGCAAGGTGGACCACCGCTGGCTCGGCGAGGCCCCCTGGGCGCCGGTCGTGCTGGCCCTGGCCGAGGTCATCGGCGCCCGCCGGCTCAAGACCTGGCCCTCTCCCACCGGCGAGACGGCCGCGACGGTCATGGGCGAGGCGCGGGTCGCGATGCTCTGGGCGGCCGCCCGTGGCTGGATCACGCTGGCGCCCGCGATCGACTCGGGCCACTGCACCTTCCTGCGCGAGAAGTTCGCGGCGCTCGGCAAGAAGCCCGACGACGCCCGCTCCAAACGCCGGCAACCGTGGAGCATGCGGCCGATGCCGACCTCGGTGCGCGCGCCGGTGCGTCTCCCGTCCGCCCCCACCGCCCTCCTGATGGCCGATGTGCCGAACAGCGACGCCTTCGCGCTCGCCTTCCGCGTGGCCGACACCTGGCGCATGGCGACCTGGACGCCGGACCTTCGCCGCGCTGCCCCCAAGACGGCGCCCCTGCGCGCCGACGGCGAGGGCGTCGCGCTGGTGAGGGTGGGCGGCGCGAGCCTGGTCGTCTCGACCCGCCCCGACGGCACCGTCGCGGCCCAATGGTGGCACCCCGACGCCACCCGCCGCGGCGACTTTCGCGCTGACCGCACCCTGAAGGGCTGCTCGCGGGTCCTCGCCGTCGACGCCCTTCGCCCTCCGGCCCGCGGTCCCGGCGGCGAGGCCGATCCCGGCGCGGCCTTGGTGGTCTGCCCCGAGCGCGTCTTCCAACTCGCCCCCCTGCCCGCCTACCGCGAGCGCGACGATGCCATCACGCGCTCGACTTGGGCGACGCTCACCCGCTGGGGGCCGGGCCGTTCGCGGCTGCTCACGGGCACCGCCGACCGGCTGCGCGCCTACGATCTGAACACGCGCGCCCCGCCCAGAGACGTGCCTGCCTCTCCGGCGGCGGTGGCCCTGTGGCGGGCTCACCCGCAGGGCCCCGTCTGGTGGGCCCCCGGCGCCGATCCGATTCAAGTGGCCAAGGGTGCACTCCACGGCCTCCCGGGCGGGTCGAGGGCCGTCGGCGAGGACGCCATCATTCGCGTGAATCCCCAATCATTTCGTGCGGTTCGCGTGCACACTGACCCAACCGGCCGCCAGGCGCGCGTCGACGCTCTCTACGCGCCCTACCCCTTCGAGAAGGCCGCCGGTGGCCCCGTGGAGGCGACCTTGCCCGCGGGCAGCCCCTGGGCCACGCACCTCGGAGACTATGGGCCGCTCCTGTGGGCGGTGGTGCCGGACGGCGAGGGGTGGGCCGTGGTCGCCCCAGGACCCGCGGGGGTGGTCGATCGCAAGGTCGGGGGCCAGGTGCTGCCGTAGCCGGCGATCCGGTCCCTCGGTGGCCGCCTCACGGCAACGAAAACCCCGTCGAGAAGCCCGCCGCGCCGCGCGCCAGATCGATGGTCACGTCGAGCGTGTGGCGTCCGCTCTGCTTGGGGGTCACGTACCGCACGGTGAGTGACTCGCCGATGCGATCGCCGATGCCGCGGAAGACCTCCGTCAGCGCCGTCGGCTCGTGGGTCATGGACACGCGCCCGTCACCGGCGAGGCGGCGCAGGCCGGCGCCGTCGACGTCTTCGCCGAGGCCCACGGCGTACACCGTTGCCTGCGCGCCCATGACCGCGTCGAGGGCCGTCGCGAGGTCCACCTCGGCGACGTTGTCGCGGCCATCGGTGAAGACGACCAGGACCCGACCACCCTCACCCGCCGTCTCGAAGCGCTTCGCGGCGAACCGCACCGCCCCCCAGAGGTTGGTGAAGCGGCCGGCGCGGCCCTCGGTGGGCTGCAGTCGATCGATGACCTGCAGTACCTGGGCGGCGTCGCCGGTGAAGTCGATCAGCAGTTCGTGATCGGTGGCGAAGCCGACGACCGCGACCCGGGCCTCGCGCGGGAGCGACTCGACGAGCGTTCGGGCGGCCTGCCGCAGCGGCGTCAGCGCGTCGGCGTCGAGGATGCTGCGCGACAGGTCGAGCACGAGCATCACGCGCAGATCCTTGGCGCGGTCGAGTTCGAAGAGTGCCTCGGACCCGAGCGGTACGCCGTCCTCCGCGAAGCTCAGGTCCTCCGCCTCCACCGGGAGCGTCTCGCCCGTGGCGGGATCGCGGACCCCGACGCGAAAGACGATCTCCTGGTCGGGACTCCATCCGAGCGCCTCCACGTCGATCTCGACGCCCTCACCCCAGACGTCGTCGAGGCGCAGCTCGCCCGGCGCCTGGTCACCGGTGGCACCGCCAGGGTCCAGAGACGGGCTGTCGGGTGGCCGCTCAGCGGGCGGACGCGTGGCGGCGCCCTCCGGCAAGGGCAGGTCGCCCCTTTGGGCAGGCGCGCCGCCGACGCCCGGATCGGTCGGATCGCCGGCGCGATCGAGGGGCGAGCGATCGTCGCACGCGGCGAGGTGCCCGGACAGGATCAGGGTCGCGACGAACCTGAAACCTACATTAACGCTCATGTCGTACCTCCGCGCACCATGATGAACGACGCGCGGAGGATGTAAAGAAAGCGGTCGCCGGGCGCTCGCCGGGTGCGCGCCCGGCCGGCCTCAGCGTGCGCGTGGAAGGTTCGCGAGCGTCGGCAGGTGACTGGGGTAGTCGGCCAGCGCGTGGGTCGGCGCGTAGTCGTCGCATCGCTCGCCGCCGTGAGGGCCGATGATCCAGGTGTCCTCGGGCGGGACGCCGGCCTCGGCGTAGGCGCAGATGTCGGTGGTCGCGTTGCCATAGCCGGCGGAAATGCTCAGGCCGGGGCCGTTAGCCTCGTCCTGCAGGTGCGTCAGCCAGGCGAGCTTGAAGGCCCCCACCTCGCCGCGGGTCGGGAGCGCCTCGGTGAGGCTATCGGTCGTGCGCAGCGCGCCGCCCGGAAAACCGTGTCGTTCGAGCCAGCTACGCGTCGACGGGTTGAGGAAGTAGGGCCGCCCGGTCATGTAGATGATCTGGTAGCCCTGCGCGGCGTACCGCCCCACCACCTGCTCGCCGCCCGGGTACATCTCCGGGTCGCTGCCCAGCAGGATCTCTTGGAACAGCTCGCTGTCACCGATCGTGAGCGTGCCATCGACGTCGAACACCACCGCCTCGTGGCCCTGCTCGACGACCCACACTGAACCCCGGGCCTGGCTCAGATCACCCCCGACGATCACGCGATAGGGGTAGGCGCCGGGCGTCAGCGGCGGATCGAGGTCGATCGGAAGGCTGACGCGACCGTCGCCGTCCGTGTCGCCGAAGCCCAGGTCGACCCAGTGACAACCGTCGACCTGAAGCCAGGCGTAGACGCGCTCGAACTTCAGGTCGCGGCTGAAGGTGCCATAGGCGAACTTGCCGTCGAAGGTGAACGCGTCGCCTGGGTTGATCACCGGATCGACCACCGAGTGATGGGGGTCGCCGTCGCGGGCGATGTCGGGCGAGTCGAGCGGTCGCCGCCACATGCGCGCCGCGCCCATCGGCGGCTCGTCGCTGCAGGGCACGGCGGCGTCGGGCTGCGCGTCGGGCGGCGCCGCGTCACGCGTGCCC
>CALBMW010000971.1 GCA_937896275.1 uncultured Myxococcales bacterium | reverse complement strand
ACCGAGAAGCGCAAGGCGGGCAAGGCCGGCGCCGCCTCGCCCACCAGCGCGGCGTGCAGCGCGAAGGCGTTCGAGGGCGGATCGCCGTCGCCGAAGGTGCTCGTGACGATCAGCAGCGTGTGCAGGTGCGGCAGCAGCTCGGCGTTGAAGTCGGCCATGTCGAGCACGCTGACCGGGACGTCCGCCTCCTCGAGCGCGTCGCCCGTGCGGTGCGCCAGATCCTCCGCGTTGAAGGTCTCGGTTCCGTAGATGACGTAGACCGGCAGCATCGACGGCTCAGGCCGCTCCTTCCCGGCGCCTCGCCACCGCGCGCACCTCGGCCAGCGCTTCGGGCGACCGGTCCATCAGCTCCAGGAAGTCGTCGCGCCCCAGGCTGATCGCCAGGGTCTGGCCGCGCGCGCTGATGGTGGCGTTGCGCGCCGCGTCGTTGAGCAGGGCGAGCTCGCCGAAGATGTCGCCATCCTCGATCAAGGCCACCTGCTGCCCGTCGACGGTGACCTCGAGCTTGCCCCGGACCACCGCGTAGAAGCGATCGCCCGGATCGCCCTGCTCGAACACCCTCTCGCCCTCGGCGAAGACCTCGCTGACGAAGCGGGGCGCGAGTCGCTCGAGCAAGGCGTCGTCCAGCGAGGCGAAGACCGGCATCGCCCGAAGGCGCTCGACGTCCACGCGCGCCCGACGGCCGTCGGCGCTCACCTCGAAGCCGTCCTGCTTGGCCCACAGTCGCGCGTAGGCGCCGCCCCGCAGAAGCAGCTCGGCGTGGCTGCCGTTCTCGACCACCCGACCGTCCTCGACCACGACGACGCGATCGAAGCCGCGCGCGCTCGCGAGGCGGTGCGTGACGCTGATGACCGTGCGACCCTCGGACACGCGGGCGAGCGTGCTGTTGATCGCCGCCTCGGTGGCCGGATCCAGCGCGGACGTCGCCTCGTCCAGCACCAGGATCACCGGCTCGCGAAGGAGCGCGCGGGCCAGGGCTACGCGCTGCCGCTGCCCGCCCGACAGCCGGCTGCCCGCCTCGCCGGCGTGGGTGTCGTAGCCTTCGGGCAGGCGCGCGATCAGGTCGTGGATCTCGGCGCGCCGCGCGGCCTGCTCGACCTGCTCGTCGCTGGCCTCGAGCCGAGCCATGCGGATGTTCTCGCGGAGCGACGTGTTGAACAGGAAGTTGTCCTGGAACACGACGCCCATCTGCGCCCTGAGCGTGTCGAGCGTGCCCTCGCGTACGTCGGTCCCGTCCACGCGCACGGCGCC
The DNA here is from genome assembly GCA_937896275.1 of uncultured Myxococcales bacterium. GTDB lineage: Bacteria > Myxococcota_A > Bradymonadia > UBA7976 > UBA1532 > JACKDN01. The sequence goes on along the minus strand of CALBMW010000971.1, from coordinate 4,305 downwards.
CTCGTCGACGTCGTAGAAGCGCAACAGCAGGTTGAGCACCGTGCTCTTGCCCGAGCCGCTCGGTCCGACGATGGCCACCGACTCGCCCGGCCGCACCTCGAAGTCGAGGCCATGCAGGACGGGACGCCCCGGCTCGTAGGCGAAGCTGATGTCCTCGAACTTGACCCCACCCGTGAGCGAGGGCAGCGGCCTCGCCTGTCCGCCGTCCGACACGCGCACCGGCGCGTCGAGCAGCTCCTCGATGCGCCGCATCCCACCCGAGGCGTTGATCAGGCTGGGCACGAAGCGCTTGGTCAGGTCGTAGGTGTTCCTGCTCACCACGCCCAACAGGCTGAGGAAGGCCACCAGCGAGCCCGCCGTCATCTGCCCGTTGAAGGCCATCCACGCGCCGATGCCGGTGATGAGCAGCTGCACGCTCTGGACGCCCAGCGTCGACACGGTGCCCACCAACGCGATGAGGAAGCCGCTGCGGACGCTGATGCGGGCCAGGTCGTCGATCTCGCGATGGAAGCGGTCGATGACCAGCGTGTGCAACCCGAAGGCCTTGATCACCGACTGCGCGCGCACGTTCTCCTGCACCGTGTTCAGCACGCTGCCCTCGGCGTCCTTCATCACGTAGGTGGCGTCGGCCGCGGCGGGGGTCATGCGACCCACCGCGATGATCATCAGGGGCACCGCGATCGTGGTGAAGATGGCCAGCCGCCACTCGAGGTAGAAGAGCAGCGGCAGGTTCAGCGCCAGGCCGATGATGGCCAGCACCCCCTCGATCAGCCGCCGGGTGAGGCCCTGGCGCACGATGGCCAGATCGCTCGAGAAGCGCGCCAGGATGTCGCCCAGCGGCATCTTGACGTAGAAGTCCATGCCCAGCCGCTGCAGGTGGACGAAGAGATCGCGCCGCACGTCGTTGGTGATGCGCGCGGTCGCCCGCGACGACAGGATGTCGCCGACCAGGCTGGAGCTCGCGGCCAGCACGTAGCCCAGGCTCAGGCCCGCCAGGATCAGCCACAGCGGTGGGTCGTTGGTGCCCTCGGTGACGTTGTCGACGATGAGCTTCAGGCTCACCGCGAGGCCGGTCGTGAAGGCCTGCTGGAATAGCAGCACCACGACCAGCACGGCCGCGAGCCCGCGATAGGGTCGCCAGTACAACCACGCCCGCGCCAGCATGGCGCCAATCCCGATGTGGGCCGACGGGGCCTGGCTCACCGTGCGTGTACTCCTCGCGGCAGGGAACGCGGGCATTCTAGAGCACCGAGGACGCAAACGCCTCTGCCGCGGCCGTGACCTGTCTTGCGCTTTGTCGGGCGTTCGGGGTCAATGGCGCATGGTCCGCACTCCGACACGCCCGCTCGCCGCCCTCGTCGCGCTGCTCACCGTGGCCTGCGCGGGGGCCCCGCCGCCCAAGGCCGTGCCCGAGTTCGAGCTCTTCCCGCTCTACCCGCAGTATGTGGGCGAGCAGCGGGGTGAGGGCGAGACGGGCGATGTGATTCACTACTGGACCGACGCCGACCGCGCGACCCACGTGCTGCATGTGGCGGATGGCAAGCTGGTCGACGCCGCGGGGCGCCTGCTGGACGCCGAGCTCGAGACCCACCCCGAGCGCAATGGCTTCGCGATGTACGTGCTCGGCGCCGACGGCACGATCTACTACTCCTTCGACCACAAGGCAGGGTACCTGCACCACTCCAGCCTCACCGCCGGCCAGCCGGTGGCCTGCGCGGGCGACCTGACGGTCATCTTGGGCGAGCTGATCGACGTGAACAACGGCAGCGGGCACTACCGGCCGCCGCCGCGCGCCCTGGACAACATGGCGCTGCGCCTCGCCCAGATGGGCGTCGATCTGCGCACGGTGCAGGTGAAGTACTGGGGGGAGCCCGATCGCGTCCCCCCAACCGAGGCCCAGACCGCGCCGGCCGACTAGTCGGGTCGTCGACGCGGCAGGCTCGCCGCGCTCAGGCGATCGTGACGCCGGCGTTCAGGTAGACGTCCTGCACCGCGTTGATGAGCGCCACGCCGTCGGCGACCGGCTTCTGGAAGGCCTTGCGCCCAAGGATGAGGCCGGTGCCGCCCGCCCGCTTGTTGATGACGGCCGTGCTCACCGCGTCGGAGAGATCGTTGCTGCCGCTCGCCCCGCCCGAGTTGATGAGCCCCTGCCGCCCCATGTAGCAGTTGGCCACCTGATAGCGGCACAGGTCGATCGGGTGGTCGGTGGTCAGGGTGTCGTAGACCCTCGGGTGCGTCTTGCCAAAGCCCTTCAGCGCGTTGTATCCGCCGTTGTTGGTGGCGAGCTTCTGCTTGATGATGTCGGCCTTGATGGTGACGCCCAGGTGGTTGGCCTGGCCGGTCAGATCGGCTGATGTGTGGTAGTCGACCCCGTCGACCTTGAAGCCGTTGTTGCGCGTGTAGCACCAGAGGATCGTGAAGAGGCCCAGCTCGTGCGCCCGCTCGAAGGCTTCGCTGACCTCGACGATCTGGCGTGTGCTCTCGTCGCTCCCGAAGTAGATCGTCGCGCCCACGCCCACCGCGCCCATCTCGAAGGCCTGCTCGGCGCGGGCGAACATCACCTGGTCGAAGCGGTTGGGGTAGGTCAGGAGCTCGTTGTGGTTGAGCTTCACGATGAAGGGGATGCGGTGCGCGTAGCGCCGGGCGGTGGCCCCCAGGACGCCGAGGGTCGAGGCCACCCCGTTGCAGCCGGCCTCGATCGCGAGCTGCACGATGGCCGCCGGGTCGAAGTACCGCGGGTTGGGCGCGAACGAGGCGCCCGCCGAGTGTTCGATGCCCTGATCGACGGGCAGGATCGAGACGTAGCCCGAGCCGGCGAGGCGCCCATGATCGTAGAGCGAGCGCAGGTTGCGCAGCACCGTGACGGGGCGGTCGGTGTCGATGAACACCCGCTCGATGAAGTCCGGCCCCGGCAGGTGCAGGGTGTCGGCGGGGATGGTGGTGCAACGGTGGCCGAGCAGCCCCTCGGCGTCGGTCCCCAGGATCGCTTCGATCGACTGGCCCATGGTCTGTCCTCCTCGTGGCGCGTGAACCGCGGGAAGGCGTAGCAGACGCGTCCCCCGGCGGCAATGGGAGACCTTGCGGTCGGCCGTCCTCGTGCCTATCGTTGCGACCTGTTTCGAGCCCCGGAGCCCCTCATGCTCGCCAAGTCCTTCGTCAGCGACGCCACGGACGACAACTTTCAGGAGGCCGTCCTCCAGCGCAGCCGCACGGTGCCGGTCCTCATCGACCTGTGGGCGACGTGGTGCGGACCCTGCAAAACGCTGAGCCCGATCCTCGAGAAGCTCGCGATCGAGTATGCGGGCGCCTTCGAGTTGGTGAAGGTCGACGTGGATCAGGCGCCGGGCATCGCGCAGGCCTTCCGCGTGCAGTCCATCCCGACCGTCTACCTCATCGTCGACGGGCAGCCCATCGACGGCTTCCAGGGCGCCCAGACCGAGACCGCCGTTCGGGCTATGCTCGACCGCCACGTCGAGTCGGCGGCCGATCCTCTCGACATGGCCGATCGGGCCGTGGCGGAAGGCCATCCGGCGGCCGCCGAGCAGATCTACCGGAGGATCCTGGTCGAGCAGCCGGACGAGGGCCGCGCCATCGTGGGCCTCGCTCGGGTGTTGATGTCCGGTGGGCGCGCGGCCGACGCGGGCGCGCTGCTCGAGCGCATCGGGCCGAACGATCCGCTCCGTGGCGAGGCCGACAAGCTGAAGGGCGTGCTCGGCTTCGCGGCCGACGCGGGCGATTTGGCCACGCTGCAAAAGGCGCTCGACGCGAACCCGAAGGACCCCGCCGCCTGGTACGCCCTGGGCGCGACGCACGCTGCCGGCGGGGCGATGGACGCCGCGGTCACGGCGTTCTTGAGGGTGGTCGAGCTCGATCGATCGTGGCGCGAGGACGCGGGCCGTCGCGCCCTGCTGTCGATCTTCGCGATGAGCAACCCCGACGATCCCCAGGTGGTCACCTGGCGCCGGCGGCTTGCGGCCATGCTGTTCTAATCCTTGCTGGAGCTGGATCGGGCGTGGATCCCGATCTGCGCCTCGCGCGTGACCGGCGATCAGCGCACCGGCAGGCGCGGCGATTCGCCTGCCTGAAGAAGTGCTGCCTGAAGAAGTGCCAGGCACTTCTTCAGGGCTGAAGAAGTGCCAGGCACTTCTTCAGGGCCGCTGATCGCGAGCGACAACCCCAAGGTACGGTCGCGAGTGTCGTCGCGCGGGGCGTGTCCGGCGCCCGGGGCCGTCGACGATCGGTGCGCTGGCGCGCGCGGTGGTTCGCCGGTACGAGGGGGCAGGGGGCCTCCCCGGCCCCCCACCC
>CALBMW010000970.1 GCA_937896275.1 uncultured Myxococcales bacterium | reverse complement strand
GCGGTCGCGGCGCCGGCGCTGCCCACGCCCTGCACCACGACCTCGACCCCATCGCTCTCGGCGTGCTCGATGGCGCCGGCCGCGAGGCGCGGCAGGCCACGGTCGCTCCACGACACCACGCCCATCACCGTGGCGCGCCCACCGCGGACGATGGCGTTGCCGCTCACCAGGTACAGGGGCCCCTCGAGGTGGGCGGCCTCGGCGTCGGCGGCTGGTGACAGCGTGACGCCGCGCAGGGCGCCCGCGAGGAGCAGCGCGCCGTCGCGCACTCCGAGGCGGTCGCACAGGGTGTCGAGCGCGTCCAGCAGGGACTCGCCGGGGGCGATGGACTCGATCACGGTCGCCGAGGGCGGGGCGGACATCGGGCTCCTTGGAGATCGGTCGGAGGGGCTCAGGTGCCGCGGATCGCCCGCAGCAGGGACCCCTCGTCGTAGCCGGGCAGGATGCGGCCGCCCACGTCGAAGACCGGCACGCCGCTGACCTGCACGCCGGCCTTCGCGGCCTTGGCCTTCAGCTCGGCGTCGGCGCCGGGGTCCTTCTCGATGTCACGGTCGACGTAGGCGATGCCCTCGCGATCGAGCATGGCCATCGCCTTGCGGCAGATCCCGCACCAGGCGGCCGAGTAGACGATGACCGGCTTCTGCGCCGGCCGGGCGGTCTGCGCCGCGAGCGCCTCCTCGAGCGCGCCCCGCGGCACCAGCTTGCCCGGGTAGCTGCCATCGGGCGCGGGCGTGCGCAGATCGAAGACCTGTACGTAGCGCCCGGCCCCGCGCGCCTCGGGGGCGAGCGAGAGGTCGACCACCTGCACGCTCGCTCGCTTGTCCGCCGGGACGGCGTCCAGCGTGGTCGCCGACTCGAAGCTGCCGGCCTCGGCGCCTGCGTAGCGGAAGAGGAGGTCGGCGCGATCGGCGGTGACGCGGGTCAGAGACGGGGCGGGCGCAGCGTCGGCCGCCTGGGGCCCGGCGTCCTGGCCACAGCCGCAGGTGGCCAGGCCGACTGCGCCCCAGAGGAGCATCGCGAGGAGGGCGCGAAGCGGCATGCGGGTCTCCCGTGGAAGGGCGGCACGGTAGTCACCGGCGCCCGCGGGGTCAATGGGGCGGCGGCGCGCTTGTGAGCGGCGCGTGGATTTGCTAGCCTGCGCGGCCTTTTCTCGAGCCCCGGATTTGCCGTGCCCAACGTGCCTCATCGAAGCGGCTTCGTCACCCTGGTCGGCCGGCCCAACGTGGGGAAGTCCACGCTGCTCAACCGCCTGCTGGGACAGAAGGTCGCGATCACCTCGCACCGACCCCAGACGACCCGTAACCGCATCCCGGGGGTCGTCACGCGGCCCGGCGCCCAGATCGTCTTCGTCGACACGCCGGGCATCCACAAGGCTCGGCGCGCGCTGAACCAGCACATGGTGGACGTGGCGACGGGCGCCCTGTGGGACACGGACGCCGTGGCGCTGCTCGTCGAGGCGGGCGTGGGGCCCGAGCTGCAGGTGGGCGTCGCCGAGACGGTCAACGATCTGCTCGGGCATCTGCGGGGCCTCGACAAGCCGGTGTACCTGGTCATCAACAAGATCGACCGGCTTCCCCGTCCCCAGCTGCTGCCGATCATCGACGCCTATCAGCAACTCTTCGATTTTGCTGAGATTCTTCCGGTGAGCGCGCTCAAGGGCGAGGGGGTCGCCCACCTGCTGGACGTCCTCGCGGCGGCGCTGCCCGAGGGGCCGGCGTTGTACCCCGAGGATGCCCTCACGGATCTGACCGAGCGCTTCATCGCCGCGGAGCTGGTGCGCGAGAAGCTGTTCCGGCAGCTCGGGCAGGAGGTGCCCTACTCGGTGGCCGTCACGATCGAGGCCTGGCGCGATCTGTCGTCGAGCGGCCGCGTCGAGATCGACGCGATCATCCACGTCGAGCGCGACTCGCAGAAGGGCATCGTGATCGGCAAGGGCGGCCAGATGCTCAAGCAGATCGGTGTGGCCGCGCGGAAGGATCTCGAGCGCCTCTTGGACGCTCAGGTGCACTTGAGCCTCTTCGTTCGGGTAGAGAAAGCCTGGACCCGTACACCGGGCAGCCTGCGCAAGCTGGGGTACGAGTCGTCGTGAATTCGCTGGTCGCGATCGTCGGACGCCCGAACGTGGGCAAGTCCTCTCTGTTCAACCGCCTCATCGGCCACCGCCACGCGATCGTCCTCGACACGCCGGGCGTCACGCGTGATCGCAACTACGGAGAGGCGCGCTGGGGCGGGCGCACCTTCAGCGTGGTGGACACCGGGGGCTTCGAGCCCACCGCCGTCGAGGGCGTCATCGCCCAGATGCGCGAGCAGGCCATGCTGGCCATCGAGTCGGCCGACGTCGTGCTGCTCATCGTCGACGCCCGCGAGGGGCTGGTGGAGGCCGACCGCGAGGTCGTCCAACTCCTGCGCCGCGCTCACGAGAAGGTGGTCTACGCGGTCAACAAGGTCGACGGGGAGAAGCAGGAGGAGCTGGTCACCGACTTCTACGAGCTGGGCGTCGACCGCCTGCACGCCGTCTCGGCGGAGCACGGGCGCGGCGTGGGCCGACTGCTCGACCACATCGTGACCTTGCTGCCGGGGTGCGAGGACGACGATCTCGTCGACAAGCCCGGCCACGAGGTCACGCGCTTCGCCATCATCGGCCGGCCGAACGTGGGCAAGTCGACGCTCAGCAACCGCCTCCTGGGCGAAGAGCGCATGATCGTCCACGAGGTGCCCGGCACCACGCGCGACGCCATCGACGCGAACTTCACCTGGCAGGGCGCGCCCTACACGTTGATCGACACCGCAGGGTTGCGCCGAAAGCGCGGCATCAGTCGCGGCACCAGCGAGTCCTTCAGCGTGCTGCGCACCCTCAAGGCGCTCGATCGGTGCGACGTGGCCGTCCTGGTGCTCGACGCGACGGAGGGGCCGACCGATCAGGACGCGCGCGTGTTGGGCCTCGCGGCGGACAAGGGGCGCGGCCTGGTGTTGGTGATCAACAAGTGGGACGCGGTCGACAAGGATCCCAAGTCGGCCCAGCGCTTCACGGACGACGTGCGGCTGAAGCTGCCCTTCGCCAACTACGCGCCCGTGCTCTACATCTCGGGCAAGACGGGGCAGCGCGTGAACCGCCTGATGCCGCTCGTGGCGCAGGTGCGGGCCGCGCACCAATCCCGCGTGGGCACCGGCGAGCTGAATCGGTGGCTCGAGGTCTGCACCCAGAAGCACCAGCCGCCGGTGGTGAAGAACCGCCGCCTGAAGCTCTACTACGCCACCCAGGCGCGCACCGCCCCGCCCACCATCGTCATCTCGTGCAACGACCCCGAGTCCGTCCACTTCAGTTACGAGCGCTTCCTGCTCAATCAGTTCCGTGAGAGCTTCCCGGTCGAAGGCACCCCGGTCCGCCTCTTCTTCCGCGGCAAGAAGGATCGCCACGACGAGGAGTGAGACCCGGCTCGGGGCCGCCGGCCGGTTGACAGCGGCGCCCGAACGGGCGAAGTTCGCGCCACGTCCGGCCCCGGTGCGCTCGCGCCCGGCGCTTCGGGCACCCATCACAGGCCGGGGGATCATCTATGAGACGCGTGCGCGGAGTCGCGTGGATCAGCGCGCTGGCGGTGACGCTGCTGCCGCTGCTGGCACGGGCGGCCGAAGAGGCCGCGGCCGAGAGCCAGTCGCTGGCCCAGAGCATCGACGGCGTCTTCGGCGCGGTCGTGAGCAAGCTCGCCCCGGTGCTCTTTTGGGAGCCGGGCATCCCGATGCCGTTCATCGTGTTGGTGCTGCTCTTCGGCGCGGTCTTCTACACGATCTACCACCGCTTCCTGAACTTCCGCGGCTTCAAGCACGCGGTCCACATCACGATGGGCCGCTACGACGATCCGAAGGACCCCGGTGAGATCTCCCACCTCCAGGCCCTCAGCTCGGCGCTGAGCGCGACGATCGGCCTCGGCAACATCGCCGGCGTCGCGGTGGCGATCTGGGTGGGCGGACCGGGCGCGGTGTTCTGGATGGTGGTCCTGGGCCTCCTCGGCATGTCGGCCAAGCTGCACGAGTGCACCCTCGCGCAGCTCTATCGGCGTATCGAGCCGGACGGCACCGTCCACGGCGGGCCGATGTACTACCTCGAGCACGGCCTGAAGGAACGCGGCTTCGGCGGGCTGGGCCGCGTGCTGGCGGTGGTCTTCGCCGTCTTCTGCGTCTTCGGCTCCTTCGGCGGCGGGAACATGTTCCAGGCGAACCAGGCCTTCGCCGCGGCCAAGGGTCAGCTCGACTTCCTGTCCAGCGATCAGGCGAGCCTCTACTTCGGCCTGTTCCTGGCGCTGATGGTGGGCTTGGTGATCATCGGCGGCATCAAGAGCATCGGCCGCGTCGCCGAGCGGATCATCCCGCTGATGTGCGGCCTGTACCTGCTCGCGGGCGTCGTCGTCGTCTTCACGCACGTCAGCCACGTCCCGGAGGCGATCTCGGTCATCCTGAGCGAGGCCTTCCACCCCGACGCGCTCTACGGTGGCTTCATCGGCGTGCTCGTCCAGGGCACCCGGCGGGCCGTCTTCTCGAACGAGGCCGGCATCGGCTCGGCGGCCATCGCGCACGCCGCGGCCAAGACGACGGAGCCCGCCCGCGAGGGCATGGTGGCCATGCTCGGGCCCTTCATCGACACGGTGGTCATCTGCGCCATGACCGGCATCATCCTCGTCGTCAGCGGCGCCTATGACCTGCGGGCCGACTTCGAGACCAAGGCCGGCCCCTTCGACCTGAGCGACGGCCAGACCCTGGCGCTCGCGATGACCGACGGCACCGGCGCGGATGTCGAGCAGGTGGTCACCTTCGAGGCGGCGGCCTTCGCGGACATCCACCACGCCACCGCCGAGGAGGTCCGGTCCGTCTTCGCGGCGCAACTCCACGACGTGCGCACCACGGTGACGCACGCCGGCGGTGCCTACGTGCTGGCCAAGGAGAACCAGCGCCTGGTGGTGGCCGAGGGCCCCACCCTGGCGGCGCTGGGCCTGACGGCGGGCGTGTCGCAGGGCGCCGGCACGGGCGTCGAGATGACGCGCTGGGCCTTCGCCGACACGATGAGCTGGTTCCCGTGGTTGCTCGCGATCAGCATCATGCTGTTCGCCTACTCCACGATGATCTCGTGGTCCTATTACGGCGAGCGGGCGTTCAACTACCTGTTCGGGCGCAGCCACGCCGCCACCTTGGTCTACCGCGTCATGTTCCTGTTCTTCGTCGTGGTGGG
>CALBMW010000969.1 GCA_937896275.1 uncultured Myxococcales bacterium | reverse complement strand
GGGCGCCCGCGTCGCCGTTGATGGCCACGATGTCGCTGGCTTGACCGGCGCCGAGGCGGGCGGCGACGCGCGGGGTGCAGTCCTTGCCGATCGCGGTGGCGGCGGCGATCACGAAGGTGGCGCCCGCGGCCGCGGCGGCGGTGCTGAAGGCCTGCGCGTAGGCCTGCGCGGTGTAGTCGCCCAGCGCCGGGTCCTCGAGCAGCCACACCTTGGCTGCCCCGTAGCCCGCCAGCTTCTCGGCGACGGCGCCGACACCGTCGCCCGCCACGGCGATGTCGTAGGTGGCGCCCGTCTTCTCGGCCAGGATGCGCGCCGCGCCGATGGCGCTGAAGGTCGCGTTGGCCAGCTTGCCGAACTGCTGCTCGGCGAGGACGAGGATCTTGCTCATGTCGATTCTCCCTGGCTGCGTTCTCAGATGACCTTGGCTTCGTTGGCGAGCTTGTCGATGAGCGCGTCGACCGAGTCGACCTTCACGCCCCCCTGACGGCTGGGCGGGGCCTTGAAGCCGACCACCTCGACCTTCTGGGTGAGGTCGACGTCGAAGTCCGCCGGCTCGAAGGTGTCGAGCTTCTTGCGCTTGGCCTTCATGATGCCGGGCAGGCTGGCATAGCGCGGTTCGTTGAGGCGCAGGTCGGTGGTGATGACCGCCGGGAGCGTCACGTGCACCGTCTCGACGCCGCCGTCCACCTCTCGCTGAACGGTGGCGGCCGTCTCGCCTTCGACGTCGATGGCGCAGGCGCAGGTCGCCTGCGGCCACCCCAGGTACTCGGCGAGCAGCTGGCCGACCTGGTTGTTGTCACCGTCGACGGCCTGCTTGCCCATGATGATCAGGTCGGGGGACTCCTTCTCGACGATCTTGACCAGGATGCGCGCGACCAGATCGCTGTCGAGCTGGCTCTCCTCGCACTCGACCAGGATGCCGCGGTCCGCGCCCATCGCGAGGGCCGTGCGGACCTCCTTGGTGGCCCCCTCTTCGCCGAGGGCGACGGCGACGACCTCGACGTCGTCGAGCTTCTCCTGAATGCGCAGCGCCTCCTCCACGGCGATCTCGCAGAAGAAGTTCATGCGGTAGTCGACCCCGTCGAGATCGAGGGTGCCGTTCGGCTTGACGACGATCTTGGAGTCGGGATCGGTGACCCGCTTGGCGGTGACCAGGATCTTCAAGGCTTCAACTCCTTGGCGCTGAAGACGCCCGTTGCGCAGATGGACAGGATTTCCTTGGCGGCGCGCTCGAGGGTGTAGGGCTTTCGGCGGGTCGACACCCAGTAAAGGCTGACCTCGTCGAGGGCCCCGAAGAGGACGCGCCGCGTGATGCGAGGATCGAGGTCGCGGCGAAACTCGCCGGTCTGGCGCCCGCGCTCCACGACCTCTTCGAGCAAGCCCAGGTATTCCTGGAACTTGGGGGCTTTGTACTCGCGCATGAACTTCGACGACTGCCGCAGCTCGACCGTGAGCACCTCGGCCAAACTCGGCTGGTCGGCCACCATCTGAAGGTGCGTCTCGACGAAGATGCGCAGCTGATCGCGGGCGCTGTCGGTGCCCGTGAGCTTGCGTCGGAAGTCCGCGATGATGACCTCCATCCGGTCCTCGAAGAGGCTGATGAGCAGGTCATCCTTGTTCTTGAAATAGAGATAGATGGTGCCGTCGGCGACGCCCGCCTCCTTGGCGATGTCGCTCACCCGGGCGTTGTAGAAGCCGCGGGCCGCGAAGACCTGAACCGCCGCGTCGAGGATGCGGCGGCGCTTCTCGTTGGGATCGGTGCGGGGCGTGGCGATGACCCGGCTCCTCCGTCGGCGCGGGCGCTGCGTGAACGAGGGTGCATGAATGAACACTCATTCACCGCAGGGCTGAACGCTTGTAGGGTCGTTTTCTGCACTTGTCAAGCGGCGCCGACGGCTCGCTATACTTGCCCGCCCTGCCCCTCAGGCCTCTGCCTCCGAGGACCCGTCCGTGGCCGACCTGTCGAGCCTCAACCCGCAGCAGCGAGAGGCGGTCACCACGACCGAGGGCCCGTTGCTGGTGCTGGCGGGCGCCGGGTCGGGCAAGACGCGCGTGATCACGGTCCGCATCGCCCACCTGCTCGACCGCGGGGTCGCCGCCGATCGCATCCTGGCGCTGTCCTTCACCAACAAGGCGGCCGGCGAGATGCAGGAGCGCGTGAAGCACATGGTCGGCCGGGCGGGCCGGGGCGCCGTGCTGTCCACCTTCCACGCGCTGGGCGTTCAGTTCCTGCGCGAAGAGGCGACCGCGGTGGGCCTGTCGAAGGGCTTCACCATCCTCGACGAGGGCGACCAGAAGGACGCCGTCCGGCTGGCGCTCGAGCGGCTGGGCTTCGATCCGCAGCGCTACGATCCGAGCGCCGTCCACGCGCGCGTCAGCCACTTCAAGGGCCGCCTCGAGGCGCCCAACCCCCGCCTGGGCGGTGTCGACGCGGTCGTTCACCACGTCCTGCCGCTCTACGAGCAGCGCCTGCGCGCGATGAACGGGGTCGACTTCGACGACCTCATCGGCATGCCCGTGCGCACCATGGAGACCGACCCCGAGGTGTCGGAGCGCTGGGCCCACCGGTTCCGCTACGTCATGGTCGACGAGTATCAGGACACCAACGGGGCCCAACTGCGCATGGTGAAGGGCCTCGTGCGCGGCCACGGCAATGTGTGTGTGGTGGGCGACGACGATCAGTCGATCTATGCCTGGCGCGGGGCGGTGGCCGGCAACATCCTCGCCTTCGACAAGCACTTCCCGGGCGCGCGGATGATCGCCCTGACCCAGAACTACCGATCGACCAACAACATCCTGCGCGCGGCCAACCACGTCATCCGCAACAACGTGGAACGACACGACAAGACGCTGTGGAGCGATCACGGCGACGGCGCGCTGCTGCGCTACCAGCGCACGGACAACGACGAGGACGAGGCGCGCTGGGTCGCCACCGATCTGCTCGGGCAACGGCGCCTGCTGAGCCTGAACTGGCGCGACTTCGCGATCCTCTATCGCACCAACGCCCAGTCGCGCGTGGTCGAGGACGCCGTGCGCCAGGCCGACATCCCCTACCGCGTGGTCGGCGGCACGCGCTTCTACGATCGCAAGGAGGTGCGCGATCTCGTCGGCTACCTGCGCGTGATCGCCAACCCCTTCGACGAGGCCGCGTTCCGCCGCATCGTGAATTACCCCATGCGCGGCATCGGTGACGTGACGATCCAGCGCATCGGCGACCACGCGCGCGACACGGGCGAGCCCTTCTGGCGGCTGGTCGAGCGACCCGACCGCGTGCCGGACGTGGGGCCCAAGGCGCAGCGGCAGCTCGTCGCGCTCGACGCGCTGCTGCGAACCTTCCGCGCGCGCTTCCCGCGCGAGCCCTTCGGCGAGGTGTGCCGCGATCTCATCCGCAAGCTCGACTTCGCCGACGCCCTGGTGCGCGTGCACAAGCAGCCGCGGCAGGTGCGCAAGCGCCTCGACAACATCGAGGAGGTCGCCAGCGCGCTCGCGGCCTTCCAGGCGCGGCGCCCCGACGGCAGCCTGGACGACTACCTCGCCCGCCTCAGCCTGGACACGCGGCGCCAGGAGGATGGTGACGCGGGCGCGGACGAGATCAGCCTCATGACGCTGCACGGTTCGAAGGGGCTCGAGTTCCCGTTCGTGTACCTGGTGGGCTTCGAGGAGGGGCTGATGCCGCACCAGCGCGTGCTGGACGGCGACGGCGAGCTGGCCGAGGAGCGTCGCCTCGTCTACGTGGGCATCACCCGGGCCCAGCAGCACCTGACGCTCACGGGCGCCGACCGGCGGCTCAAGTTCGGGCGCATCTCGCGGCGACGGCCCTCGCGCTTCCTCGACGAGATCCCCGAAGCGCTGTTCGCCGGGGGAAGGTCGGGGGCCGTGCCGCCGCCGAGCGAGGCCGAGCGCGCGGAGAAGAACCGCTCCGCCTTCGACGAGATGTTCGCCAGCCTGGCGCGCGACGGTTGAGCCGACGGGGTCTCGCGGGGCGCAGGTTCTTTACGCAGGCGGCTGGGCCAGCCACAGTGTCTCCGCTTTCACAGGGTCTCGGCTCTTCGCCGTGAGGACGTCGGCGTCCCCGGTGGTCGTCGCGACGGCGACGGTTTCTGTGGTGGTCGCCCTCGCGGCGACGGTGGGTCCGCTTTCCGGATGGGTGGCATAGAGGCATGGCGAAGCAGAACCTCCTCCTGGTCGACGACGACGCGAAGAGCCTCCGCGTCATGGAGGTGTCGCTGCGCAACGCCGGCTTCTCGGTGACGACGGCGACCAACGGGGCCGAGGCGCTCTCCAAGGTCGAGGCGTCCCGGCCTGCGCTGGTGCTGGCGGACACCGCGATGCCGGTCCTCGACGGCTACGAGCTGTGCCGCAGGCTGAAGGAGAACGCGGATCTCGCCGAGATCCCCTTCCTCTTCCTCACCGACGAGACCTCGGTCGAGAACAAGGTGCGCGGCCTCGAGCTGGGCGCCGACGACTACCTGACCAAGCCCATCTACATCAAAGAGGTCATCACCCGCGTCCGCATGGTGCTGCAGAAGCGGGAGCGCGAGAGCCTGGAGCGCAAGGACAAGCGGCGCTTCTTCGGTTCGCTCGAGGACATGGGCGTCGTCGATCTGCTGCAGACCATCGAGATGAGCCGCAAGACCGGCGTGCTGGCGATCGAGCGCGAGCGCGGCTCCGCCCGCATGTTCTTCGAGGACGGTCGGGTCATCGACGCCGAAGCCGGCGCGCTGCACGGCGAGGAGGCGGTCTACCGCCTGCTGACCTGGGAGAAGGGCACCTTCGAGATCGACTTCCGCCCGCCCGAGCGGCCCACGGTGATCAAGACGAGCACCCAGGGCCTGCTGATGGAGGGCATGCGGCGGGTCGACGAGTGGGGCCGCATGTGCGAGCAGCTGCCACCGCTCGAGACGGTGTTCCAGGTGGACTACACCGAGCTCGCCGAGCGCCTCGCCGAGCTGCCCGACGAGGTCAACGCGCTGTTGCGGTTGTTCGACGGTCACCGCTCGGCGCTCCAGGCGATCGACGACGCCGAGCTGCCTGATCTCGACGCGCTCTCGGCGATCAGCCGCCTCTACTTCGAGGGCATCATCTACACCGTCGAGGCGCCCAGCGCGCCGCCCCCCCCCGAGCCCTCGGCGCGCGGGACGGCCAAGCCACTCGGCAGCTGGCTGGCCGAGGGGCCCAAGCCGAAGGAGTCGACGGCCGGCGCCCACGCTGCGCCCGCTGGG
>CALBMW010000968.1 GCA_937896275.1 uncultured Myxococcales bacterium | reverse complement strand
CGAGCACCTGGCCGTGCGCTTCCCCGACGATCGCCGCGCCCTGGGCCTGCTCGCCCGCACCCGCGGCCTCACCGGCGACCCCGCCGGCGCCCTCGACGCGGCCGATCGTCTGCTGGCGCGCTTCCCCGAGGACGAAGAGGCGCTGCGCCAGCGGCTGCTCGCCCTGCGCGACCTCGCCGCCCGCCCTACGCCGATCGGCGCGCCGATCGACCCTGAGACCATCGCGGAGGCCGAGGCCGCCTGGCTGCGCCACCGAAGGCGCCTCGCGCGGGATCAGCACCTTCGACAGCTCGATCCGGGCGTCGCGGCCGAGGTCGTGCCGCTGCGGATACGCCCGCTCCCTCCCCCTGGGTGAGCGCGTGTCCGCCGGGCGCACAGCGGGCCAAGGCGTGAGGAGAACGCAGCGCCCTCAGGACGCCCGGATGGCCCGCTGGGCGGCCCAGCTCTTGATCGCCTTGATCTGCTCGGACATCGTCACGGCCAGCGGCACCACCTTGCCCACCTGGAAGAAGATGTCGTCCTCCTCGACCTCGCGCCGCCGGTCGTAGGCCTCGATCATCGCCGCCACGACCGCGTTCTCGATCTCGGCGCCGTTCCAGTGCTTCGTCGCCTTGGCCAGCGTGACGACGTTGATCGCCGTCAGGTCCACGCTCCGTCGTCGCAGGTGCACGTCGAAGATGGCGGCGCGGTCGGCCTCGTCGGGCAGGTCGATGAAGAACACCTGATCGAAGCGACCCTTCCGCAGCAGCTCGGCGGGCAGCAGGTCGATGCGGTTCGCGGTCGCCGCGACGAAGACCTGACCCGGCTTCTCCTGCATCCAAGTGAGGAACGTCGCGAAGATGCGCCCCTTCGAGCCGCCGTCGACTCCGTCGGAGTCCGCGCTGATGGCGTTCTCGATCTCGTCGATCCAGAGGATGGCCGGCGACACCGTCTCCATCATCTTCAACGCGCGCGCGAAGGTCTCCTCGGGGGTGCCGTGCGCGCCCCCGAACACCTGACCCATCTCCAATCGGAACAGCGGCAGGTTCCACAGCGCGGCCGCGGCCTTGATGCACAGGCTCTTGCCACAACCGGGGATGCCCATCACCAGCACGCCGCGTGGCCCCATCCCGCGGCTCACCGCGTCGGTGTCCTCGAAGAGCGCCCGCCGCTTGACGAACCACTCCTTCAGCACGGCGAGGCCACCGACGGCGTCGAGGCTCCACTGCTGCGGCACGAACTCGAGCACCCCCTCCTTGCGCGCGAGCTGCGCCTTCTGGGCGTGCACGATCGCCAGCGCCGCGGCGTCCAGCCCGCGCTTGCCGTAGAGCGCCACGTTCAGCGCCTGCGACGCCTCGGGCACCGTCAACCCCCGCAGCGCCGTGACGACGCTCGAGCGCAGCGCGAGATCGGCCGCAGGCTGGAAGCCGCCCACGTAGCGCTCCACGAGGTGGTCCAACTCGATGGGCGTCGGCAGGGGGAAGTCCACCACCGCCACGTCCCGCCGCAGATCGGCCGGCAGCGCGAGGCGCGGCGCGGTCAGGAACACGAAGCGCGGCGTGTTCGCGATGGCCGCCCGCACGTCGCGCAGCTTGCGCACGACGCCGGGCTGGTCGAAGAAGGCGTGCAGATCCCGAAACATGAAGACCGCCGCCGCCCCGGGCGCCACGACGACGTCCAGCGCTCGCCCGGGATCCTGTGTGTCGGGCACGGGCCCGTCGGGGCCCACCAACCCCGTCGTGCACGACCACGTCCAGAAGCCGGCGCGCTTGAGGCTGGTCTCGGTCAGGTGACGCAGGTTCGCCTCGACCCGCTCCTCTTCGTGGGTGACGACCAGCGTCAGCGGGTAGCGGGCGATGATGGCGCGGCGGATGGCGTCGAGCGCCGGTGTGGTCGAGCTCATGGTCCGACGCTACACGTTGCCGGGGAACCCGTCAGCATGCCCCGGGATTCTCCTACGCCGGGCCCACCGCGCCCTCACGGCGAACGCTTTGTCGGCGTCGGCGGGGCGCCCGCGCGCGGCCTCGACGGGCCGTCGGGTCGCGACGACTAGACGCACACGCAGTCGTCGCCGGAGCAATAGCCATGGTCATGTCCCCCCTGCTTGCAGGCGGCGTCGCACTCGGCCTCGTCGCAGCCGTCGCCGCCGGCCGCCGGACAGAACACCGTCGCGTCCACTTGGGCCAGCACGCAGGCCTGCGCCGCCAGATCCGCGAGCGGCGCCCACCCGCCCGCTCCGGTCAGCGGGCAGATATCCAGGATGGCCGTGCACTCCCGGTGCACCAGGCGGAAGGTGCCGACCGACCGCACCGTGCCGTCGCGCGTGAAGCGATAGACATAGGTCCGGACTCGGTAACCCAAGCCGAAGGTGTCGCCCTCGGAGGTCGCGGAGAGCACCTTCAAGTCGGGGTAGGACTGCCGAAGGGCGTCCATCACGAAGTCCCCCAGCGTCACGTCGGTCCACTGTGTCCCCTGCAAGTAGCCCGCGACGATGAAATAGCCGGTGCGCTCGGTGGGATCGGCCACCCACAGATAGGTGGATCCGTCCACGAGGTAGGACCAGCCCGGCGGCGTGAGCAAGGTGCAGGCGGCGTCGCCGATGGCGCGAATCTGCCAGTTCGTGGGGGTGGTCGAGCGGGACACGCGCGGGCAGCCCGCGATGATGCGCACCAGGTAGGCCAGCACCGCGTCGTCGTCGTCGAAGGCCGGGACGCCCCCGGTGCCGGGGTTGCCGCCGGTGCCGGGGTTGCCGCCGATGCCCGGGTTCCCGCCCTGCCCCGGGATGCCGCCCACTCCGGGAGCCCCACCCACGCCCGGTATGCCGCCCACCCCCGGGTGACCGCCCTGGCCTGGCGCCCCGCCCGCCCCGGGTTGGCCCCCGGTGCCCCCCCCCTCGCCA
>CALBMW010000967.1 GCA_937896275.1 uncultured Myxococcales bacterium | reverse complement strand
GGCCCCGAAGGACCAGCCGTGGTAGGGGCACACGACGCGCCCGTCGGCGGCGACGCGGCCCTCGCTCAGCGCCATGCCGCGGTGGGGGCAGGCGTCGTCCAGCGCGGCCACGCGCCCACTCCCCGTGCGAAACACGACCAGCGCGGCGTGGCCCAGCTGGGCGCGCCGGGGGGCGGCGCCCAGATCGACGGTGCGCGCCACGGGGTGCCAGCAGTCGTGGCGCATCAGGCGGCCCCCCGGCTGAGCGCGCGGCCGAGGTGGCGCGCCAGGCGGCGGGCCTCGATGCGGCTCTCGCGCAGCCCACCCGAGATGGGGTTCGCGAAGCCGCAGAACCAGAGGCCCGGCAGGCCCCCCGGCGCCGCGTGCCAGCGGGGATGGCCGCGCGCGTCCGTCACCTGATCGGCCACGGTGAGCCACCGGTCCAGGCGCGGTCGATAGCCGGTGGCCAGCACCACCGCGTCGAGCGGCACCGCGCCCCCTTGCGCGGTGATGACGCCGGTCGCCGTGAAGCGCTCGATGCCGGCGTGAACCTGAATCTGGCCCTGCCGCACCAGATCGATGGTGCCCACGTCGAGCAGCATCACGCGCCCGTCCCGCGCCAGCAGGGTCGCGGGCCCCTCGACCGGCTGGCGCAGCCCGAAGCGATCCAGGCCGCGCATGAAGCGGCCGATGATGACGCGCGAGAGGCCGTCGGCCACCGCCAACGGCAGCCGTCGGTTCATGATGCCGAAGAGCTGGGCCGGCAGACCCAGGGGATCGCGCGGCCCGATGTTGACGGGGTGCCGCACGCTCCAGGCGACGCGCGCGCCCGACTCCCACAGGTCCAGCGCGATCTCGGCGCCCGAGTTGCCGGCGCCCACCACCATCACGCGCTGACCCTCGAAGGGCTTGCCGTCGCGGTAGTCGCGGCTGTGCAGGACGCGCCCGGCGAAGTCTGCCTCGCCTTCCCAGGTGGGGCGAACCGGCTCGGCGTTGTAACCGCTGGCCACGACGAGGTGTCGCGCCGCCATCGCGCCGGACGAGGTCTCGAGCTGCCAGCCACCGGCCCCGGGCGACGCCCGCCTCACCTCGACGCCGAAGCGCGGCGCCAGCGCGTGATGCCGCGCGAAGGCCTCGAGGTAGTCGACCACCTGCTGCCGCGACGGGTACTGGGGCAGATCGGCGCCGAAGCGGAGGCCGGGCAGGTGCGAGAGCTGCTTGGGCGTGTGCAGGTGCAGGCGGCGGTAGTGATCGCGCCAGCTCTGCCCGACCCCCTCGCCCCGGTCCAGGATCACCGCGTCCAGGCCGCGCGCGCGCAGCGACGCCGCCACAGCCAGGCCCGAGGGGCCGGCGCCCACGATGACGATGGGGATCGGCTCGACGCTCATCAGGCGCACCGTAGCGAAGCCCTCAGCCGGTGACCAGCGCGGTGAGATCGACGAAGGGCGCCCGATCCGGGGGGCCTTCGGCGTGCGTGAAGCGCGCGACGCGCCCCGGCGCCAACGCCACGACCGAGGCCGAGCGCGTCCCGTACAGGGGCGTGCGAACGCACAGGGCGTGGAGGGCCGCGCGCACCTGGACGTCGGCCGGGCCGGGGGCGCTGGGCACGGGATCGGGCGGCGCCGAGTCGCCCAGCACGGCGTACAAACAAGCCAGGAGCGCGTCCTCGCCCGGCGGTGGCTCGCCGATCAGCGTAAGCGCTCGATTCACCTTGGGAAAACGCGACGAGTCGAGCACGTCGTTGGGCAACACGTGCACCCCGGCCGGCACGTCGACGAAGGTGTGACCATGGTCGCGCGCGTAGAGGAGACGCAGCCGCCCGGCGTCGCCGTAGATCAGGTTGAAGGGGTTGCAGGCGCCCGGCCGCAGGGCACGCAGCCATGCCTCGGCGGCGGTCACCGAGCCAGCCCGAGCCGCCTCGAGCACCACCTCGCCGCGCGACCGCCGCGCCCCCTCGATGGCACCCTCGGGGGCCTGGTTGGTCAACCCGACGAAGAAGCCGGCCGCGTTGACTGCCATCCAGGTGCCGCCGGCGAGGACATCGCGGCCGCCGACCACCCGTGGCGACTCGATCAGCACCTGCGGCGCCTCGGTGGGGCGGGCGTAGAACTCGTCGCGGTTCGCCGCGAAGATCGCCGGCCAGGCGGGGTGGACGCGGTGCAGGACGACGAGGGTGCACATGCCGGCGAGGGTAGCACCGCGGGGTCGGGCGCGCGCCGCCCGAGCGCCGGCTGTCGCGACGGTTGCCGGTCGGACCGTCGGTGCGCGTATGATGGGCGGCTCGACCACGACGCCGGGTGCCCTCAGGGCACGCCCCATGGCAACCGCCCCGCGCGCCGCTGACCCTGGAGGACTTTGGATGAAGCCGGAGGACGTTGCATGAAGACAGTCGGCCTGACCATCAACGGCGCGCCGCGCACCGTGGACGTGCGCCCCGGCGAGACCCTGCTCGAGACCCTGCGCACCCGCTTCGACGTCACGTCGCCCAAGGACGGCTGCCAGCCTCAGGGTCAGTGTGGGTGCTGCCTCGCCCTCGTGGATGGCCACCCGAAGGTCGCCTGCGTCTTCACGACCGAGAAGTGCGAGGGCAAGAGCGTGCTCACGCTCGAGGGCGTCGACCCCGCCGAGCGCGATCTCTTCGCCCGGGCCTTCGTCGCGGCCGCGGGCCTGCAGTGCGGCTTCTGCATCCCCGGCATCGTGCTGCGCGGCAAGCACCTGCTCGACAAGAACCCCGATCCCAGCCGGGCAGAGATCGCCAAGGCGATCGACGGCCACCTGTGCCGCTGCACCGGCTACGTCCGCATCATCGATGCCATCGAGTTGGTGGCGCGGGCGCGGCGCGGCGAGGCCATCCCCCAGCCCCTCGAGGACGGTGGCGTCGGCGCCTCGCTGCAGCGCGTCAACGGGCTCGAGCTGGCGCTGGGCGATCGGCCCTACATCGACGACATGCAGGTGCCCGGCATGTTGCACGGCGCGGTCGTGCTGTCGCCTCACGCGCGCGCCACCGTGCTGTCCATCGACACGACCGCGGCCGAGCGCCTGCCCGGCGTGGAGAAGGTGGTGACCGCCGACGACGTGCCGGGCGCCCGCTGGTACGGGCTGATCTACCCCGATTGGCCCGGCTTCGTGGCGGTAGGCGAAGAGGTCCGCTGCGTCGGCGACTTCCTCGCGGCGATCGCCGCCGTCGACGAGCACACCGCCCGGGCGGCCGCCGCGCTGGTCGAGGTGAAGTACGCGGTGCTCGAGCCGGTGCTCGATCCCGAAGACGCCCTGCTGCCCGACGCGCCGCAGGTGAACCCCACCGGCCCCAATCGACTGTCGCGCACCGCCTTCGCCCGCGGCGACGTGGACGCGGCCTTGGCCGCCAGCGCTCACGTCGTGCAGGGCACCTTCCAGACGCAGCGCATCGAGCACCTCTACCTCGAGCCTGAGAGCGCCCTGGCCGTGCCGCGCGACGACGGCCGGCTGCACCTCTACACGCAGGGGCAGGGCGTCTTCGACGACCGGCGCCAGGTGGCCGCGTTCCTGGGGTTGGACGAGGATCGGATCTTCGTCGAGCTGGTGCCCAATGGCGGCGCCTTCGGTGGCAAGGAGGACATGAGCATCCAGGCGCAGACCGCCTTGCTCGCCCACCTCACCGGGAAACCCGTCAAGCTGGCCCTCGACCGCGAGGAGTCCATCCGCATCCACCCCAAGCGGCACCCGATCAAGATGTACTACACGGTGGGCTGCGACGCCGACGGGCGGCTCACGGCGATCAAGGCGCGCATGGTGGGTGACACCGGCGCCTACGCCAGCGTGGGGGGCAAGGTGCTCGAGCGCGCGGCCGGGCACGCCGTGGGTCCCTACCGGGTGGCTCACGCCCTGGTCGAGGCCAGCGCCGCCCGCACCAACAACCCGCCCTGCGGCGCGATGCGCGGCTTCGGCGCCAACCAGTCCAGCTTCGCGATCGAGGGCTGCCTCGACATGCTCGCCGAGAAGGTGGGGCTCGACGGCTGGGCCATCCGGTGGCTCAACGCGGTCGACATCGGCGACCGGTTCACCACCGGCCAGGTGCTCGAGAAGTCCGTGGGCGTGAAGAAGACCCTCGTCGCGGTGAAGGACGCCTATTACGCCGCCCTGAACGCCGGCCACGCGGTGGGCATCGCCTGCGGCATGAAGAACAGCGGCATCGGCAATGGCGCCAAGGAGTGGGGCAAGTGCCGCCTGGTCGTCGAGGACGCCCAAACGGTGTCGCTCTACAACGGGTTCACCGAGATGGGTCAGGGCCTCTTGACCATCCTCGTGCAATTCGCGGTCGAGGTGACCGGCCTGCCGGCGCGCGTGTTCCGGCCCAAGGTCGACGCCACCTTCGCGCTCCAGTGCGGCCAGACCACCGGCAGCCGCGCCACCCTGTTGGGCGGCCGCGCGGTCATCGCCGCCGGCGAGAAGCTGGCGCATGACCTGAAGGGCGGCACGCTGGCCGATCTGGTCGGCAAGGTGTACGCGGGCGACGTGCTCATCGACGACACCACCCCCCCCGGCGCCAACGTGCCCAACCCCAAGACGCACACCGCCTTCGGCTACGCGACACAGGTGTGCATCCTCGATCAGCAGGGCCGGCTGGCGCGCTTCATCGCCGCCCACGACGTCGGCCGTGCCATCAACCCCGACCTCTGCCGCGGTCAGATCGAGGGATCGGTGCACATGGGCCTCGGCTTCGCGCTCAGTGAGGAGTTGCCCTGCAAGGACGGGATGCCCGTCACCTTCAAGCTGCGTGAGATCGGGGTGTTGCGAGCGCGCGACATGCCCGAGGTCGAGGTGATGCTCATCGAGGATCACGAGCCGGAGGGTCCCTTCGGCGCCAAGGGCGTGGGCGAGATCGGGCTCGTGCCGACGGCGGGCGCGGTCGCGGGCGCGCTGTACATGCACGACCGCCAGCGACGCTTCCGGCTGCCGATGAAGGACTCGCCGGCGGCCAGGGCGCTGTCGGTGGGGCGCATCAAGGACGCCGAAACCGAGCGTTGGCACTGATCCAGGGCCAGACGGACCACGGGTGGTCGCCCGGCCCGCCCACGCGCAGCCTCGCGATGTCCTCGGGACTGAGACCCGTGGCCAGGCGCTCCGAGTCGGCCTGATCGGTCGAACCGTCGGCGACGGCCCACTGAATGCCATCGGCGACTTCGCGGGCGGGCGGCGCGTTGGGGCCCGACAGCACGGTGCGGGTCATGCCCACCTCGGGCCGCCACGTGGGAACGGTGTTCGTCGACCGGACGCGCCCCGGGTCGATGAGCGCCTCCGCGGTCTCCAGCAACACGGCACACTCCGGCCGGTGTCGAGGCAGGCTGCTTGCGCACAGGCCGCTCCCGGAGGCGCGGCGGGCGGTCCCCCAGTCCTCGGCGCGAGAAGCTCGGTACGGGTAGCGCGAGATCCACAGCTGGCCGGCCGAGCGACACGCGTCCGTCGGCACGCCGCCGACGATCTCGAACCACCCGTCGGAGCGCAGGTTCCCGTCCTCGATGAAGCGCCAGACCCGCAAGAAGTCCGCGTCGTCGACGTGCCGTCGAGGCGCCATGGCGTAGATCTCGAAGGGGCCGCTCGGGCCGGCCGTGCCCACCGCCGCCCAACTCCACGTGTGAGGCGAAGGCACCTCCCACAGCCGCCCCGAAGCGTCGAGCCGCTGCACGCGCGTCGCGTGGCCCACGGACGACGCGATCAACAGATCGTGGCCATCGCTCGCCACGCTGCTCGGCTCGCCGGCCAGCTGAACGCCGGAGGCCGGCTGCCAGCGGTCGTCGGGGAGTTGGCGCGCGAGGAAGGCGTGCGACGAGAGCCGCCGGTTGCCGCCGAAGCCCGACCAGCGCCACGTCGGCACCGGGATCGGCGGCAGGAACCACCACGTCCCGGCGAGGCCTCGGAAGACCGGCGTCGGCACGGTCCACGGGATGACGACGCCGCCCGAGCCGTCTGCGCGCGCCTGCACCGCCATGGCCGCCAGCACCGGGAGCGCCCACCACGCCCGCCGACCGCCGTCGGCCGTGCGAATCGCCACCGCCAGGCCCAGCAGC
The DNA here is from genome assembly GCA_937896275.1 of uncultured Myxococcales bacterium. GTDB lineage: Bacteria > Myxococcota_A > Bradymonadia > UBA7976 > UBA1532 > JACKDN01. The sequence continues at coordinate 480 of CALBMW010000967.1, read as the reverse complement.
AGGGCCGCGACCAGGGCGGTCACGACACGCCCCCGGACCCGAAGGCGGGGGCCTGATGCCGCAGCGCCCAGTCGATCATCATGGTCAGGTCGTGCGGGGTCGGCACCGACGCCAGCGGCACGCCGAGCGCCCGCAGCCGGACCTCGATGTGCTCACCGGGGCGCTCGACGTGGACGCCGCCGCGCGTGACGTGGGCGGGCTCGAGGCAGCCGGCGCTCACGACCTGGGGCGCCTGCACTCTCAGCAGCCGCGGCAGCCACGCCGCCCACAGGGCGCGCTCCATGCGCTGCGCGAGGTCCTCGACGCTCTCGGAGGGCCGCGGTTGCAGGAAGGCCACGTGCTCCCGGGCAGCCTGGATGCCGCCGATCAGCAGGCTCACGGAGGGCCCCGGCGGTACCAGCGGCTCGGCGCGCACCACCTCCAGGAACTCGGCCACGGCTCCGACCTGGTGCACGGCGTGGTCGCGCACCGCCTGCGTCA
>CALBMW010000966.1 GCA_937896275.1 uncultured Myxococcales bacterium | reverse complement strand
CCCCGCCGCCCGACGCGGCCCCGCCGCCGCCGACCTGCCCGGACGGCACCCCGCCGCGCACGTTCGCGGACGGCACCGGCGTCCTTTTTGGTGACATCGCGGGCGACTTCACCGTGCAGACCCTCGACGGCCCCTGGACGCTGTCCGCGGCCTGGACCGGCTGCGAGAGCTACGTCTTCCTCGTCTACTTCCCGGATCTGCGCCAGACCCCGCAGGGCGTCTGGGTGGGCGATCAGCTGTGGGACAGCGACGCCGTGCCGCTGCTGACCGAGGGAGGGCCCGACACCCAGTACTTCTTCGTCTCGTTCGAGCCGGACGCCGCCGCGCGGGCGCAGCGCATGGAGGCGATGCGCAACCGCATCGCGCTGGCGCTGTCCGGGCGCGGGCTCGACGCGGCGGCCCTGGGTTTCCCCGCGCGCATGCACTTCGTCACCGATCGACTGACCGAGGTCGAGGGGAGCGTGGGCGTATTCATCAATGATTACCTGGACTTCATGTTCCGGCCCGACAGCCTCGTCGATCTCGGCGACCGCGGACAGGCCCAGTCCCCGCTGCCCTTCACCTTCGCCATCGATCGTCTGCAGCGCTGGGACGCCGGCGGCAGCCTGGCCGAGGTGGTGGGGCGACCGATGATCTGGACCATGGCCGCCTGGTTCAGCCGCTTCTACGATCACATCGCCCGCACCTACGCCCGCGTCGAGGCCGAGGCCGACGCGACGGTGGTGCCGCTCGTCGACGGCCGCGTGCACGATCGCATCTTCGTGAGCACCGTCGAGCTGCCCGACGCCGCGGTGATGGCCGACGTGGACGCGCTCGAGGTCGACGTCAGCGTGACCTGCCCGGCCCGCAACGTCTTCGCCTGCAGCGAGTGGGATCGCATCGCGCGCGTCGACTGGTGCACCGACGAGACGTGCGCCGAGCGGACCGAGATCGCGCGCTGGATCACGCCCTACTGGCGGCGCGGCGAGCGTCGATGGCTCATCGACGCGGCGCCCTTCCTCGGGCTGATGCGCGCCGGCGGCACCCACACCTTTCGGGTCGAGATGGGCCCCGACTGGGAGCGGGGCACCGAGCGCGACGCGCGCGTGGCGCTGCGTTTCCGCCGCACCGGGCAGGGTCCATTGGCGCGGGGCGTGACCCTGGCGTTCACCGGCGGTGGCTTCGGCGCGGGCTACAACGATCGGGAGCCCTTCCGCTTCACGCCGCCGGCCGACGCCGCGCGCGTGGAGTTGGTCGTGTTGCTGAGCGGGCACGGCCAGGCCGACGGCAACAACTGCGCCGAGTGGTGTGATCACCGGCACACCTTCAGCGTGGACGGCCAGGCGCTGCCGGTGATCCGCTCCGAGCAGGAGCCGGGCACGCTGCGCGGGTGCGCCGAGCGCAGCGGCGAGGGCGCCATCCCCGGACAATGGGGCAACTGGGCGCCGGGGCGCGCCTATTGGTGTCCAGGCTTGCCGGTCGAGGCGATACGAATCGACCTCACCGATCGCGTGACCCCCGGCCAGGAGAGCGCGCTGACCTATACGGGTCACCTCGGCGTCGGAGAGCCTGCCGGCGGCGACATCGCGCTGAGCGCCTATGTCGTGTGGTACTGAATCGGCCCTTGGGCCTCGAAGATCCGCGACGGCGCGCGGGCGCACGCCGCGAAATCCCGAGGCCGGCGCGCCGGGGTGCCGCGGGCAGGCCCGATCCGGCACGGGCACGACCGTCGCGGCGCGAGG
>CALBMW010000965.1 GCA_937896275.1 uncultured Myxococcales bacterium | reverse complement strand
CGGCGCCGACCCTCTCGACGGGCGCCGCCCCGCGGCGGCCGCCGCGGACGCGCCCGATGGGGACACGGTGGCGGCCGCGAGCGCCGACGCGGGCAAGGCCTCGGCGGATCCATCCGCCGTCGCCGCCAAGCCGAAGCCCGAGCGCACCGGGCGTCGAGGTTCAAGGTCACCCGCGGCACGGGCGCCGGCACCCACGCCTCCGTCGGAACCGGTCGCGGCCGTGGTCGCGCCGTCGAAGCCCGAGGCGCCGCCCAAGCCCGAGAGGAAGAGCGAGGCCGAGATCCTGCTGACCGCGCTCGGAGGCAAGACGCCCGCGGGCGGGGGGGATGATCCCGTCGGGTCGGATCCGCTGCTGCCCGAGTCGCTGTCCCGCCAGCAGATCCTCGGCGTCGTGCGGCGCAACGCCAGCGCCGTGAGCAAATGCAAGTCGGAGGCGCCCGGCACCGGCGGCACGGTGTCCGTGGCCATGGTGATCGGCGGTTCGGGCAAGGTGGACAGCGCCGACGTCGCGTCGGGCCCGGCCAAGGGCACGCCGATGGGCGCCTGCGTCGAGCGGACCGTCAAGGTCTTCCGCTTCCCGCAGTTCCGCGGGGCACCGATGAAGATCACGATGCCCTTCTCTCTCTAGCCAGCTTCCCGCAGCTTCGGCACGGCGCCGACCCCCCTACCAGGGCAGCCGCTCACCCTCGGCGTGCCAGAATCCTCCCGAGGTCTCGAGCGTGAGCGCGTCGATGCGGGCGATGATGCCCCGGGCCGCGTCCTCCGGCTCAATGTTGCCGCTGCCCCGCGTCATGCCGGTGCGCACGAAGCCGGGGTGCAGCAGGGCCACGGCGACGCCGCGCTTGCGCAGATCGTGGGCGAGGGAGACCCCGGCCATGTTCAGCGCCGCCTTGGACATGCGGTAGCCGTACATGCCGCCGGACGTGTTGTCGGCGATGCTGCCCATGCGGCTGGTGATCAAGGCCACCTTGGCGCCCGGCGCGAGGTGCTCGGCGACCGCCTGCGTGACCTTCAGCGGACCGAGCGCGTTGATCTCGAACTGCCGCCGGATGCCGGCGAGATCGAGCTGGCCGAGTTGGTCGTAGTCGAGGACCCCGGCGTTGTTGATCAGGACGTCGATGCGCGCGTCACCGACCGCCGCGCTGAGGGCAGCGAGGTCGTCGGCGCCCACATCGACGCCCTCGATGACCCGCACGTCGAGGGCGCGCAGCTCGGGTGATGACTGGCGACACGCTGCGATGACCGTGTCGCCACGGGCCGCGAGCTGTGTCGCCAGGGATAGGCCGATGCCGCGGTTGGCGCCGGTGATGAGGACCGTGGCCATGAGAAACCTCCGTAGGTGATTCGCTCGCATCCAAGCACCTGGGCGCGACGTCGTAAAGCAACGTCAGCCGTGGTACGTCTCACGGCTCCGATGCCGTCGCGAGGAGCCCTAGAATGAGCGACACCGCAGCGCTCACTACGCTGGCCGGGGCCGCCGCCGCGGGCGTGGCCCTCCTGGTGCTCTCGGCCCGCCTGCGCGTCCCGCCCATCGCGCTGCTGCTCCCGGCCGGCGTGCTGCTGGGCCCCGAGGCGCTCGGCTGGATCGACCCCGGGGCGCTGGGCGGTGGCCTGCGAACCGTCGTGGGCCTCGCCGTGGCCGTCATCCTCTTCGAGGGCGGGCTGGCCCTCGATCTGGAGGGCTACCGGCGCGCCCCCACGGTCATCTGGCGCATGCTCACCGTCGGCGTCCTGGTGACGTGGTTCGGCAGCGCTTTGGCCCTCTCGTGGCTCCTGAACCTGCCCACCGGCATCGCCATCATCGGCGGCAGCCTGGTGGTGGTCACCGGTCCCACGGTGGTCTCGCCCATCCTGCGGCGCGTCCGCGTTCAGGAACGCCTGAGCCACGTCCTGTACTGGGAGGGCGTCCTCGTCGACTTCATCGGCGTCTTCTTGACCGTGCTCTGCTTCGAGTGGGTCACGTCGGCCGACGACGCCGCCGGGGCCCACGCGATGGGCGCCTTCGTGCTGCGGCTCGTGCTGGGCGTGGGGGCCGGGGCGGCCGCGGGGCTGGCGTTGGACTCCGTGCTTCGGCGGCACTGGATTCGCCCCGAGCACGACAACCTCGTCGGCCTGGCGGTGGCCCTGCTCGTCTACGGCCTGTGCGAGGCGGCGCTGCACGAATCCGGCATCCTGGCGGTGATCGCGGCGGGCATTGCGCTGCCCCACGTCGCGGCGGGGCGGAACGT
>CALBMW010000964.1 GCA_937896275.1 uncultured Myxococcales bacterium | reverse complement strand
GGGGTGCTGCCGATCGCAGGCGGCCTCGAGCGCCGCGCAGTCGCCGCCGCTCGGCACGCAGTTGCCCCGGTCGTCGCACTCGGTGCTCGCCGGGCACAGGCCGGGGTCGTCGGAGCAGTCCTGCAGGCAGAACAGCGCGTCGCCGTCGATGGGTTGGCAGAACACACCGCCCAGGCCGCCCGTGCTGCCCGCGCACTGCCCGTCGGCGGTGCAGGACGCGCACAGGCCCGAGGCCCCCGCGCCGCCGCCCGACGGCGGGGTCAGCGTCACCTCGCGCCCCGTCTCCGCGTCGTAGAAGGCGTCGCTCTCGACGCCGTAGAGCTTGACCGCGGGCACGTAGGTGAGCGTCGCGTTGCCCGCGTCGTCGACGTTGGCCCGCGGCGCGAAGCGCGCGTAGTCGTCGGTGAGCAGGCTGGCCGTCAGGTCGTCCATCTCGCCGTCGAACCAGTCGTAGAAGCTGATGGCATAGGTGCCCACGTCGCCGTCCACGCCGATCAGGAAGGCGTCGGGGTCGACCATGGCCCACACGGCGGCCAGCGTCGTCCAGTAGTGCCCCGACTCGCGGGGCCGGTCCGCGAAGTAGTAGCCCTCGTTCGAGTCGTAGGCCGAGAACTGCCGCCGGCCGACGCCCGCGGCCATCTGCACCTGCCGCCCGCCGGGCCGGCAGTCGGGCGCCAACTCGGCGGTGCCCTGCAGCACCGGATCGTCGCTCAGGTGGATCAGGTCGCCGGCGTTGCCCTCGCAGTAGGTGCCATAGGGCGGCGTCGCCAGCACCTCGGCGAGCAGGTTGAAGCCGGTGTCGATGGCCAGATCGTAGGTGCGATCGAAGAGCGGATCGTCGCCGTAGGGGGCCACGTACCAGTCCTGGAAGTAGTCCGAGAGTGGCAGAAAAATATAGTAATAGTAGTAGTCCAAGGGATACCAGACGTCCCACCCCACCCGATCGCGGCGGTAGTTCGTGAAGGCATACTCGGCGCGGTATTTATCGACCTTGGCCCGCGTCAGCTCGAAGGGATCGGCCCCGCGATCGAACACGCTGCAGCTCAGCAGGCCGCCCTCCCACTCGTCGCTGCAGAAGAGGAAGGGCACGCGCATGGGACGGTCGTTGCCCGAGCGCGCCTCGAGGTAGTCCGCGTAGGGCATGTATTCGCGCCCCGCCTCGCTCAGATCGGCGCGTTCGGGGAAGGACAGCGCCACGGTCGTGTAGTGGTGGCGCTCGAGCAGCGTGATCGAAGGCAGCCCCGGATCGTCATAGGTGAAGCCCCGCTCCTCGCCGTCCAGCAGATCGCCGGCGCGCCCCAAGGCCTGCTGGCGCTTCTTGAACACCGGCACCAGGCCCGGCTCCTTCGCGAGGCACCCGTCGTTGCCAGGGACGCTGGGGTAGCGCGCGCAGCGGCTGCCGGCCTCGGCGCGGCTGCCCGCGGTGTAGCCGAACACGATCGCCGCCACGTCGTACTTGCCCAAGCCGTTGAGATCGGACTCCCAGCCGAAGCCATAGTCCATGATCGAGCTGTACTGCATCTGCCGCATCTGCCCCTCGTGCTGGGCCGGGGTCAGCCCGTCGAGGCGGTAGATGTCGGCCAGGGTGCCGGCGGCGAACAGGTTCTCCTCGCGCAGCGCCCAATAAGAGTCGGGATAGTTGAGGCTGTCGTAGCTGCCTTGGAAGTTGTGGCGCAGGCCCAGCGTGTGCCCCACCTCGTGCTCGGCGGTCGCCGAGAAGATCTTGGCGCGGACCTCGTGCCAGATCTGCTCGTAGTCGGTGCGGCCGATGTACGCGCGCACGATGCCCTCGATGTCGGTGGCCACCATGTCCTGCAGATCCACGCTGCGGGCGCGCGCGGCGCGGCGCAGGGCCTGCCGGCGCTTCATCGCCACCGGCGTCAGCACGCGGGTGGGGTCGAGGCTGTCCCGCAGGCTGTCGGGCAGCGCGTCCCAGTCGCCGCCCGCCGCGCGGGCCAACGCGCGCTTCGCCTCGTCGTTGAGCAGCATGGGGCTCTTGCCGGCGGTGCGGGCCGCGTCCAGCCGCTGCTGCACCACGCCCGGATCATAGGGCTTCAGATCCTTGATCTTCCTGTCGGGGCGCGTGGGCCGCGGGAGGTGCTTGCGCGTGCGCAGCGGTCGATCGAGGGGCACCGCGTCCAGCCGCGCCGAGGGCTTGGCCACGCTGGGCAGGCCCGTCAGGCGAGCGACCACCTCGGCGGAGAAGTGCTCGCCGGCCACCAACTGCTCGAAGTCGAGTTGGTCGTTGAAGTAGCGGATCTGATCGACCGCGTAGGTCGCGTAGGTGTTGGTGGCCTGCCCGTAGACGTAGGCCTTGCCGGTGTACTGGGCGACGTCGCTGTTGAGCCAGGCCC
>CALBMW010000963.1 GCA_937896275.1 uncultured Myxococcales bacterium | reverse complement strand
TGGGGCCGGCGGGCCCCGCGGGCGCGGCCCTGGAGGGGCGACCTGGGGGGTTCAGCTGCCTCCCGGAGGGCATGGGGGAGAACCCACCGCGCGGCGCGGGGCGCCTGGCGCGGGCGCGCACGGCGCAGGCCGCCACCGCCGCGCTGCTGCCTTTTGTCCCCACGCTCGAGCTGCGGTCGACCTATCGCGACGACCCGCCCTTCTACTTCGGCCCCGATCTGCCGGCGGACGACACGCGCGAGCGCGCGGTCGACTACAGCGCCGGCGTCCGGTGGCTCACGTCCTTCGGGACGCGCCTCGCTGCCGAGGTGCTGACGCACCAGACCCTGACCGGCATGCCCTACCTCGGCGACGGCGCCTCGATGGCGCTGTCGGTGACGCAGCCTCTGCTCGAGGGGGCGGGCCGAGCGGGCGCCGCGGTCTTCGCCGACGAGGCCGCCGCCGAGGTGCGGGTCGAGCGGGCGCGGTTCCGGTCCGCGCTCGACGCGCTGCTGGCCGAAGTCGACGAGGCCTACTGGACGCTGGCCTTCGCCGAGGCGGACCTGGCGATCGCGGGTCGCTCCCTGGAGCGCGCGAAGCAGCAGTTCGAGGACACCCGCGAGAACATCCGCCGCGGCATCCTCGCCGAGAGCGAGATCTACATCGTCGAAGAGAACGTGGTGTTCTTCGATCAGCAGCGCCTCGCCGCCGAGGAGCGCCTCGAGTTGGCGCGACGGGGGCTGGCACGGCGGCTTCAGCTGGAGCCCGGGGCGGCCCTCGTCGCCGCGGACGCCCTGGATTGGCCGGACACGGCGCTGCCGGCGCCCGAGGCGGCCGTGAAGGAGGCGCTGGCGCACAACCCGGACGTGCGCGTCGCCGCCCTGACCCTGGAGAAGCAGCGATTGCAGGTCGCGGGGGCCGAGAACGCGCTGCTGCCGCGCCTGGACGCGGAGGGTCGCGTCTCCTCGAGCGGGCTGGGCGATCCCAGCGCCGCGTGGTCCGACGTGGCCGGCGCCGATCGCCCGGCAGCGCGCGTGGGCCTCACCCTCTCGTTGCCGCTCGACCTGGACGCCGACCGCGCCGCGCTGGCCCAGGCGCGGATCGAGGCACGGCGGCTGGCGGTGGAGTTGGAGCAGGTCCGTCGCCGCGTGCGCTTCGAGATCCACGACGGCCTGACGCGCCTGCGCGGGCTCCTCGATCGGCTGGCGCTGGCGAAGCGGCGTGGTGAGCTGGCCGAGCTGAAGCTGCAGGCGGAGCGGGACAAGTACGAGAGCGGCCTGGCCACGCTCGCCGACGTGGTGCGCTTTCAGCGTGACGTCGACACGGCGGCCATCGACCTGCTGCGGGTGCAGACCGAGAGGCGGACGGCCTGGAGTCGGCTGCTGCAGTCGCAGGGCGTGCTCTGCGAGACGCTCGGGGTCGAGCTGCGATGAGCGAGCCGCTCGTTCGGTTGACGGCGATCACCAAGACCTACCGCGCCGGCGAGGTCGACGTGCCCGTGCTGCGCGGCATCGACCTCACCATCGACGCGGGGGCGCACGTCGCCATCATGGGTCGCTCCGGCTCGGGCAAGTCGACGCTGATGAACATCCTCGGCTGCCTCGACCAGCCGTCGAGCGGACACTACGTGCTCGACGGGCGCGACGTGAGCGGCCTGCCCGACGACGCCGTCTCCGCCATCCGTGGACGGACCATCGGCTTCGTGTTCCAGCAGTTCCACCTGCTGCCCGGGCGCACCGTGCTGGAGAACGTCGAGCTGCCGATGGAGTATCAGGAGGTGCCCGCCGACGAGCGACGGGCGCGCGCCGCCGCGCTCCTGGAGCGGGTGGGGCTGGGCCACCGCCTGCGGCACCGGCCCCACCAGCTCTCGGGGGGCGAGCGTCAGCGCGTGGCGATCGCGCGGTCCCTGGCCAACCAGCCGCGGCTGCTGCTGGCGGACGAGCCCACGGGCGCGCTCGACTCCAAGGCGTCGGCGGTGATCCTCGACCTGTTCGCCGAGCTACACGCCGAGACTGGCGTCACGCTGGTGGTCGTCACCCACGACGACGCGGTGGGCGCGGCCGCCCAGCGGCGGGTGCACGTCTCGGACGGGCGGGTCGTCGAAGGATGATGCGGGTCGCGTGCGCGCTGCTCGTGCTGGGCTGCCAGACCGCCGCGGAGCCGGCCGCGCCAGCGCCGGAGCCGACCGCACCCACCGAGGACGATCTCCCCTTCGACGGCCGCATCGAGCCGACCAACGCGACCGAGCTGCACGCGCCGCAGAACACTTTCCGCATCGCCGGCTGGTCGTCGGACTCAGGGTGGATCAAGCTCACCGAGCTGGTGGCCGAGGGCACCGAGGTGGCAGCCGACGCGGTGGTCGCCCGCTTCGAGTTCAACGGCAAGCGGGCCCTCCCGCGCATCAAGGAGCAGATCGACCGCACCAAGGCCGAGCAGAAGGAGAGCGCCATCGATCTCGAGGGCGAGCTGCGCGACCTGCGCGTCGAGAAGGACAAGCGCGTCCTGGCGGCGGAGAGGGCGCGGCTGGACACGCTGCGGGGCGACGCGATCTCGAAGCGTCAGCTTGCGCTCTTCCGCATCGAGCACGAGATCGCGCGCTTCGAGGCCGAGGCCGTCCGACAGCGGCTGGCGGCGCAGCGACGCCGCATGGCCTCCGAGGCGGCGTGGCACGCCCGCGAGGTGGAGCGCGCCGTGGGGCAGCAGACGCGCTTTGACGCCTACGAGGTGCGCTTCGAGCTGCGCGCACCCCACGCCGGCGTGGTGCGTTACGCCTTCCTGCCGATGGAGCGGCGCAAGGTGCAGAAGGGCGACGGGGTGCCGGCCGGGCGCCACGTGGTGTCGGTGGCGCGTGACGAGCGCCTGTCGGTGCGCTTCTACGTGCCCGAGCACCGCTGCGACGACATCGCGGTCGGCGACGTGGTTCAGGTGCGCTCGGTGGCGGCGGACGACCGCTTCCCGGCCACCGTGCGACGCATCGAGCTGTTCCCGCAGGAGCTCGGCTTCCTGCGCGAGGACGACAAGCTGCCCAACGCGCGCGAGAAGGCCTTCGCCGTCGTCGCCGATCTCGGCGAGGCGGTGGGCGCGCTCACCGCCGGCAACGAGGTCCAGGTGGTGCGGCCATGATCTCCGGCGTCGCGTTGAGGCGCAGCTTCGCCCAGCTGCGCACGCACCCCCTGCGGACGCTGCTCACGCTTCTGGGCATGGTGTTCGGGGTGGGGTCGGTGGTGGCGATGGTCTCGATCGGCGAGGGCGCCCAGCAGGAGATCCTCCGGACCATCGAGGCGATGGGCGCGGCCACGGTGCACGTGAAGCCGAAGCCGGTCCCCGACGGCGAGCTGAGCGACACCGTCAACGACAGCGCCGGGCTGAGCCGCGCGGACGCGATGGCCATCGGGCGGACGCTCCCCGACGCCCGGGGTTGCGGCCTCGGGTGCGTGGGCTGGCGGACGCGGGTCGAGATCGGCGTGAGCAACCTCGAGGTGCCGCTCCGCTCCATTCGGGTGATGGGGGTGAGCACGGCGCTGCCGGCGTTGCACGGGCTCGAGATCGGGAGCGGCCGCCCCCTCCTGCCCGTCGACCACGCGCGGCGGCAGCGGGTCGCGGTGCTCGGGGCGCGGTTGGCGCGGCGCGCCTTCCCGGCGGGCGCGATCGGTCGCCGCTTTCGCCTCGACTACGCGTGGTTCGAGGTGGTGGGCGTGCTCGCCGAGCGGGCGGTCGTCAAGGGCGATCTACCCGTCGATCCGCAGGCTTACGCCGATGCGGTGTTGGTGCCCTTCGACACCGCGGTCGCCGAGCTACAGCCGCCGCCCGCCTACGGCGCGCTCGACCTGATCACAGTCGGCGTGGCCAGCACGGCCCGGACGCTGCCGGCGAAGCACGCGCTGCTGCCGATGCTCAGGGGGCTGCACGGCGGCGTCGAGGACTTCGAGGTCTTCGCACCCGAGGAGGTGCTGCGCCAGCGCAAGGCGGCGCAGTCCGTGCTGAACGCGGTGCTCGTGTCGATCGCTGCCATCTCACTGCTGGTCGGGGGTATCGGCGTGATGAACATCATGCTGGCCAACATCATGGAGCGCATCGGCGAGATCGGGCTGCGCCGCGCGCTGGGGGCTCGCAGGCGCGACATCCGCAACCAGTTCTTGCTGGAGGCGGTGGTGATCTGCTTCGTTGGCGGCCTGATCGGCGTCGTACTCGGCAACGTCATCTCGTTCGTCGTCGCCTGGGCGGTCGAGCTGCCCATCGCGTTCGCTTGGGAGTCGATGGTAGTGTCCTTCGTGATCTCGGCCGTCGTGGGTGTCATCTTCGGCCTGGTGCCGGCCATCCGCGCCGCCAACGTCAACCCCATCGAGGCCCTGCACGGTGAGTAGACGCACCGTCCGCCGCCCGCGCGCGCTGTCCGCCGCCCTGCTCTTGTTGGTGGGGTGCGTGTCCCAGGCCACCGACGAGACGCGGCCGGTGACGGCCGAGGTCGACCGCGGGCCCCTCGTCTTCGAGGGCAGCTACCACGGCGAGTTGCAGGCCAAGGAGAGCGTCGACATCCACGCGCCCGAGATGGCGAACGTCTACTACCTGACGGTCGACACCGTGCTCGACGACGGCACGCCCGTCCATGAGGGCGACGTGGTGCTGCGCTTCGTGAGCGGGCCTATCGAGGACGACCTGCGGGACAGGCGGTCCGAGCTCGCCGTCGCGGAGGCCGAGATGCGGCGCGTGCAGCAGACGCTGGCCAAGGAGCGCATCGACCTCGAGCTCGAGGTGCAACGCCAGCAGAAGGGACTGGAGCGGGCGAAGCTGGCGGTCGTCGAGGGCGTGAACCTGATCTCCAAGCTGGAGCTCGAGAAGGCGAAGCTCGACGTGCGCAAGGCCGAGCTCGAGCTGCGGCTGGCGCGCGAGGCGCTGGGCGCGTTCGGGGGCAAGCGCGAGGCGGGGCTCGAGGTGCAGGACCTGAAGGCGCAGGCGGCGCGCGAGAAGGTGGTCGAGAGCGAGAAGATGGTCGCGGCGCTCGACGTGAAGGCGCCCGGCAGCGGCGTGGTATACGGGCCCTACGTGCGGCTCAACTGGGTCCGGTCGAAGGTCGCGCCGGGCAAGGTGGTGCGCCCGGGCGACAAGCTGCTCGAGCTGCCCGATCTGTCGACCTTCGTGGCGAATCTGTACGTGCGCCAGCGCGACGGGACCTTCCTGAACCCGGGCGACGCGGCGACGGTGTATCCCACCGTGAAGCCCGACCGCGCGATCGTGGGCAAGGTGCTGGAGCGCGAGGACTTCGCGACCACCCGCAACGAGCGGCTGGGCACCGACACCGCCGAGGGGAACCTCAAGGAGGTGCTGGTCAAGGTGGAGTTGGCGGAGACGCTGCCCGAGCTGCGGCCGGGCGGCACGGTGCGCGCCGACATCGCGTCGACGTTGGTCGAGGACGCGGTGCGCGTGCCGCTCGCCGCGCTGCGCGCGACCGACGGCGGCTATGTCGCCACGCTGGCCGACGGGGCGACGCGCACGGTCAAGATCGGGCGCACCACGCCCACCTACGCCGAGGTGCTCGATGGCCTGGAGCCGGGCGATCAGGTGGTCTTGCAGTGAGCGCGTGCGCGCGCTTACACGCTGCCGGGTGCGCGCCCGCGTCTCGGTCTCGGTCGAGGGCGGACGCCGCCACCGGGCGTCGTGGGCGTCATCGTCGTGTCTCGAACGCGCCAACACCGTGATCGCGAGCGGCGCCGCCGCTATGGTGCGGCGTTCCGGCGCGACGCGCGTCGCGCGGATCACGCAGTTCTGGGAGAGGAGGCGCGCGTGGGTGGTGCGGGGCGACATCGCCGCCAGCGGCGGTGCGGGAGCGGCGGTCGCTCGACCTCGTCGGCGCGGGTGGGCCTCTGGGCAGTCGCGGCCGCCCTGCTGACGGGGGCGGTGCTCCCGGCGTGTCAGGCCATCGACCCCGCGTCGCGTCCGCCCCGAATCGTCGGCGCGGTGGACGCGGAGCCCACCAAGGACGCGGACGGCGCGGTCGGCGCGCCGCCGACCGACGGCGGCGCGCTCGATGTGGACGGCGCCGCCGACGCCGTCGCCGCGCGCGACGGCGGTGCCCTCCGGGGGCTGACCTCGTGCCGGGCGCTCAGCATCTGCGTGAGCGCCTGTGGCACCGACTCCCGCTGCAGCTACCGGTGCGCGGCCGAGGGCGACGAGGCGGCGGTCGCCGCCTACCAGGTCGCCTCGCAGTGTCTCCAGGAGCACTGCGCGGACGTCGCCGAGTCGCCGCAGGGCGCGGCCGCCTGCATCCGCCAGCACTGCGGCGAGTCCTACGCCGAGTGCTTCGAGGGCGACGCCGGCTGCGCCGAGCTACTCGTGTGCATGGGCCGCTGCGCGCCCGGCGACCTCGCGTGCCCGACCGCGTGCTACTACGGCGGCACCGTCGACGCCCAGGCGACCTATCGTGAGTTCGGCGGCTGCATCTTCAGCGCGTGCGGTGCCACGCCCGAGGTCGCGTGCTCGCTCGAGGCGCAGGCGGGCGCGTGTGAGCCCACCGTGCTCGCGTGCGTGGGCTCGGGTGATCGCGACTGCCTCGAGCTGGACCTTTGCCTGCGGCGCTGTGGCGCCTGGGACGACGCCTGCTTCGCGGCCTGCCTGTCGCGCGCCAGCCCTACGGGCCAGCGCACCTTTCGCGAGCTGTCGACCTGCCTCATCGGGGCCTGTGGTCTCGGGAACGATGCGACCTGTATTGGCCCGGCCCAGGCCGGCGTCTGCGCTAGGCAGTACCTGGCCTGCGTCGAGGACTGACGCCGCCGCCTCGGCGTGCCGGTGGGGCCCTTGGGCGCCCGCGCGTCAGGCGGCGGCGCGCCGGGACAGGTTGCAGCCGGGACAGGTTGCAGCCACGTGTACCGGGACAGGTTGCAGCCACGTGTACCGGGACTTCAGAAGTGGGCGACACCCAACGCGGGGCGGCGAGCGCGTCCCACGGCCCCGGTGGCAGGTAGGCCGGCGGCGCGTCGAGGGCCGACAGATCCCCGGCGTCCACGGCCCGCACCCAGGGGTCGATCAATCGGACGCCGACGATGGGGCCGTCGGTGACGACCCGCCCCGCCCATCGCAGCGTTTCGCCGCTGAGGCTGAGGTCCTCGCAGGCGTCGGCGCGGCGCAGGACGCCGCGACGAGCGTCCGATGCGGGCGCCGGGACAGGTTGCAGCCGCGTTGACCTCGACAGGTTGCAGCCACGTGTACCGGGACAGGTTGCAGCCACGTGTACCGGGACAGGTTGCAGCCACGTGTACCGGCCACGTGTACCGGTCACGTGTACCGGGACGAGTTGGAGGAACGTGCCCGGCGGATAGCGTCCACCGTCTGCGCTGCTCGCGACCGCCAACGCCTCGTCGAGGCGACCGCCGCGTCGCCCGCGACCGACGCGCCGTCGACCGCCCCGGTCGCGCCCCCCGTGGCGTCGTGACACCCGAGCGTCAGCAGCGTCAGCGAGACCCATCGTTTCATCGAGCACGCTCCAATCCTGGCACCCCCGTATAGGTCCGGGCCCTACGGTACAGGAGGCGGTCGGTGAGCCGGAGCGTTCGTCGTTGGGATCGGCCGTTGGGGTCCAACATCGGGGAGCGATCTTGTGGGGAGGCTCCTACGGCTGTGGCGCCTGGTCCGGCTCGAGGGCGGCTCGCCCCAGGCGCACCAGCAGCGTGCCGTAGATGAGCAGCAGCACCACCTCGGCCGCGAGCGTCGCCCAGGCCGCGCCCAGCGCCGCGATGCTCGGGATCAGCACCAGGTTCAGCCCGATGTTGGTCGCCGCCGAGGTGGCCTGCGAGAAGGGCAGCACGCGCTCTTTCCCTCGTGCGATCAGGTACTTGGCGAGGAACATGAGCAGCGTCTGGCAGGCCGCGGCGAGCAGCAGAAGCCGGAACACCGGCCCGGCCGGCGCGAAGTCGGCGCCCAGGATGAAGACGATCACGGGCTGGGCCACCAGCGCCACCGCGGCCAGCCCCGCCGCCACCGCGATCGGGAAGAACAGGAACAGCCGTCGCGTGCGGCTCATCACGCCGCTCTGCAGAGACCGAAGCAGGCCAGGGTAGAGCGCCGTCGACATGGCGACCGCCCCCGCCGAGACGCCGTTGATGATGCGGTAGGCCGCCCCGTAGAGGCCCACCTGGGTCGTGTTGGTCATGCCCTGCAGCAGCAGCATGTCCGACCGGTTCGAGATCGTGCCGAAGATCGAGCCCACGCCGATGTGCCGGCCGCGCGACCACAGCTGCCGGGTGACGTCTGCGTCGAACACCGGGCGCAGCGCGAACAGTCGCCGGCCCACCAGACGGCCGCGCAGGGCGGCCAGCACGATCGCCGCGGCGAGGTACGCGCATAGGACGCCAGCCAGGCTGCCCGCCAGCCCCGAGGCCACCACGCCGATCAGCAGGATCGTCCGCGACGCCACGATGTTGGGCACGTCGAAGCCGGCCGCGTCGTAGGCCAGGATGGCGTTGTTCAGCGCCGCCGCGACACCGTTCACGAGCAGGGTGAGCAGGGCCAGGTAGGTGGCCAGCGCGGCGCTCGGTGAGAGATCGAGCCCCAGCACGACCGCGGTGCCCAGGGCCAGGCAGGCCACCGAGCCGGCGCCCACCACCACCAGCGAGGCGCCGTACACCGCCCGCGGCGCGACGTTCTCGCGGTCCTGGAACATCTGGATGGCGATCTCGCCCGTACCGAAGAGCAGGAAGATCGCCAGCAGGCCCGCCAGGTTCATGGCGAAGGCGAACTCGCCGGTGCCCTCGGGGCCCAGCGACCTGCCGACCAGGATCGTCGCGGCGACGCTGGCGACCAACTCGATGCCCTGCACCACCAGCGTCCAGCCGGCCGGGGGCACGCGCGCCAGCAGGCGCCGCAGGGCGGAGCCCGCGGCCGGCACCGGGTCAGGCATCTTCGGGGCGTTCACCCTCGGCGAGGGCGCGCACGACGCGGGCCGGGTTGCCGGCCGCCAAGACCCGGGGCGGCAAGTCCTTGGTCACCACCGCGCCCGCGCCGACGACCGTGCCGTCGCCGATGGTCACGCCCGGCAGCACGACGACGTTGGTGCCCAGCCACACGTCGTCGCCGATGTGGACCGGGCGCAGATCCTCTGGCCCGACGGCCTGGGTGCGCCGCTGCACCGGATCGAGGGGGTGGCCCGGGTTGTCGGCGATGAAGACGCCGTTGGCGATCTTCACGTCGTTGCCGATGGTGACCTCACGCCCGGCGCTGATCGTCACCTGGTAGCCGACGTAGGTGCGGTCGCCGATGCGCAGGACGGGCTGGTCGAAGACCTTGCTCGCCACCAGCGAGGTGCGCCCGCTGATGGTGCAGTCGTCGCCGATGTGGATGGCCAGGTGCCCGTAGATGTAGGGCAGGCCGCCGATCAGGCTCAGGCGCTCACCGACCGACGCGCAGCGCGCCCGGAAGAGGGGCTGATTCCAGGCGGCGCGCGCCACCTCGTCGAGGGCGTTCCGCACGCTCTGCTGCGCGTAGTACAGCGGCTCGACCAGGGCCTTCGGAGCCGGTACCTCGAAGGACTTCACGCGCTTGCCGAGGCGATAGAGCGCGCGCGTGGCCGGCGTCTCCTGACGCTTGATGGCGCGGATGAGGTCCTGCACGCCCATCGCCGTCAGGCGTCCAGCTTGTCGCGGATGAACTCGGCCACCTTCTGCTGGGCCAAGGACGACTCCCAGCCCACCCAGTGGAACTCGCAGCCGATGTCGAAGCCCCGATCGGGGTTCTTGCGCTGCCAGACGATCCGCGCGAGGGCGATGACGTCGGAGGGGAAGCCGGGCAGCGCCAACTGCAGCGCCAGCAAGGTGCCGTCCGGCATTCGAGTGTCGGCCGTGAAGCTGATGCCGCCGCCCGAGATGTTGGTCGCCAGCCCGGCCGCGGTGACGTCCGGGCCCGCGTCGTCGACGACGCGGTACTTCAACTTGGAGCCGGCGTTGACGCGTGGATAGCTGCGCTTGTCGTCCATCGTAGTCCCCCTGGAAGGGCAAGTACGGTAGACCATCGGCCGGCGCCCCACCAGACCCCAGTACCCGGGTCGCGCCCGACGCAGGGGATCTCGCGCGGCGGCTCTCAGGCCGCCGGGGGCGGCCGCGAGGGGGGGATGGACTCCCGCGGGGCGCGGCTCGCTGGCGACGTCGACCAACGGCGCACTGGATCGGCGCCGGGCGGCGTCGTCGACCACCGGCGGGCGGGCTCGGCGCCGCGGTTCTCGACCGCCGTCGGCAGCACGAGCTCACCGAGGCCGATCTGGTTGAGGCGATGCTCGATGTGGGGCGCGACGTCCTCGAGGTGCAGATCACGGCCGCTCACGGCCAAGTGAGAGAAGACCCGGACCAGCGAGGCGACGCCCGACGCGTCCAACTCGCCCACCCACCGCAACGACAGGGTGACGCTGCTCACAGCGTCGAGGGGTAGCTCGGCGACGGCGCGCGCCAGCTCAAAGGCGACGGCGGCGGTCATCGGTTGCCGAACGACGTGGGTGATGGCTCGCTGTCCGCGGTTTGGTTCCGCCGGCATTTTGAGTCCTCCGAAGCTTTCTGGCCCCCGCAGTAATGGAAGATATGAAAGCAGATCGGCTTCGTCAACATTGAAATACTGAACCGTCAGTGGACGAGTGCAGCCCGGAAACTGGAGCGGCACCTGGGCCTGCGTTGAAGACGCGTAACTGGCCGCAATGCTTCCATCTTCGCCTCGCGGCTCATCCGGCGAGTCGATGTTCTCGGCGATGGGGCGTGTCGGGACAGGGGGCCGTCGGGCTCAGGCGGTGGCGAAATCCGGGGCCCGCGAGGGCAGATCGCCGCGAGCGAGCAGGTGTCGGGCGTGCTCGGCCATCGACACGACGCGGAAGTGCCGCTGCAAGATGTCGAGCGCGCGCTCGACCACCGGCAGCTTGCGGGCGCTGTCCACGTTCATCGCGGGAAAGAAGGCCAGATCGGGGGCATCCTCGCCGCCGAGGAAGTCCAGCGGATGGAGCAGCAGCGACAGCTCAGTGCCCGTGGCCCGGCAGACGCGGGCCGCCGTCTCGAAATAGGCGCCCGCCAGCGCCGGCGAGAAGGTGGCGAGGTAGAGGACGTAGCTGAGGTGGATGGGCACCTTCAGCCCGGGCAGGGTGGTGACGGGGATCTCGAGCAGCCGCGCCTCGCCCAGCGTCCACTTGTAGGGCTTGACGGGTCGAAGGCCGTCGCGGACGCCGCCGAACAGCGTCTTGCGCTCCGCCTTCTTCTCGGCGTCGAGCCGCGTGGTCATGAAGTAGTAGAAGCGCGCGATCGGCCCCATATAGGTCGGGAAGGTCGAAGCGTCGTACAGGTAGTCGCGCTCGGACAGCGCCGTCAGGATGTTCTCGGAGCAGGCGAAGCCCGGTCCGCGGAAACCCTGCGGGCACACCCCCGTTGCCCCCTCGATTGCCTGCTCGGCGCGGGCCAGCTCGGCGTGCACCTGCTCCTTGGTGGCCTCGTTCATCCAGGGCTCGTGCTCGAAGGAGTGGTTGCCGATGTCGTGCCCGGCGTCTGCGATGGCGCGCAGGGCGGCGTGGTTCTTGGGCAGCGCCGCGTCCTGCCCCACGACGAACACCGTGATCTCCAGGCCCCGTCGGCGGAAGATGTCGAGGAAGCGTGGCACGACGATGTCGAGGTAGCTGGGGTGCTCCTCCCACCCCGCGTCGCCGTGAATCTTCAGGTAGGACCAGCGGTTGTCGAGGTCGAGTGACAGGCTCGCCAGCGGCTTCTCATTCGATTTCACGGACATCCGCCTACCCCAGCAGGACGGGCATCGCGCGCTCGGCGAGCTGCACCGTCTCGTTCACGTTCAGGGTGCCGTTGACGATCTGGGCCGAGTTCACCGTGAACAGCCCCGGCACCGAGGTCTTCATCGGCGGCACGCGGGTCGAGTAGCCCAGGGTGGGCACGGGAAACACGTAGCGCACCCGCGAGACGCGGAAGGCGCGCACCTGGTCGCGGCGAAAGTGCGGGTACATGCGCTCGAGGGCGGCGACGAAGCGGGCCTCGACCTCGGCGTCGTCGAGCGCCAGGAAGGGATCGTCGGGGGCCGTGTACTTGGGCAGGTACACCAGGGCACGCCCGGCGAACTCGGCGCGGTCCACCAGGGCGGTCATCTCGATGACGCCCGTGAAGGGCACCCAGTCGTCGGTCAGGTTGGTGACGTAGAAGTCGGCGAGGGGGCGCTCGAGCAGCAGCGACGCGCAGACGATGCCGTGATACTGCACCGCGGCCAGCCGATCGCGCTCGGCCGCCGGCAACACGGGGCACAGGCGGGCGGCGACCGGGGACGCCGCCGTGACGACGACCTTGTCGAAGGCGTGGCGGGCGCCGTCCGCCATGACGATCTCGAGGCCGCCCTCGGTTCGATCGACGGACTCGACGCGAGCGCTGGTGCGCACCTCGACGCCGTCGGCGGCCAGGCGCTCGCCGAAGCGCTCGAACACGCGCGCGTAGCCGCCGGGCACGTAGCCGAACATCTCGACCTTGTGGCCGCCGCGTCGGGCGGCGTAGAGGCGCGCGATGGTGGCCCAGATGAAGGCCGCCGAGGCGTCCTTGTAGCGGTCGCCGAGCTTGGCGCGCAGCAGCGGCTTCCAGAAGCGATCGAAGGTGCGGTCACCGGACCAGCGCCGGAGGAAGGTCTCGACCGGGATCTGCTCGAGGCGCCGCCAGTCCGTCATGCGGGCGCCCGCGGCGATGGTCGCGCCCAGGCGGACCTTGTCCTGCAGGCGAAGCAACGGAAACCGGAGGAATTCCAGGGCGTTGGAGACCGAGTACAGGTGGCCGTCGCCGAAGACGCCGGTCTTGGTGATGACCCACTTCACCGTGTGCTCGAGGTCCAGGTCGCGCAGCATCGACCGCGTGTGGGCGTCGCTGAGCAGGGTGACGTGGTAGTGGCG
>CALBMW010000962.1 GCA_937896275.1 uncultured Myxococcales bacterium | reverse complement strand
CATCTGCCAGCGCGCTCAGGCCGCCGCTCGCCGCCTGGCTCACCAGGCGCGCGAAGCGTTGCTCGCGCGCCTCACCCTCCATCCACGTCGGATCGCTCACCAGCGCGGCCGTCTGACCGCCGCTGTCGTGCCACCCACGGAGCCCCTCGGCCAACCCGAGCAGCCGCGTGCTGCCCAGGCGCCCCGCGGCGTCGTCGAGGAAGTCGAGCGCACCCTCGGAGTCGCCCGCTTCCAGCAACGCGCGCGCGCGACGCACGAGGACGCGGTGCCCCTGCGCGGCGAGCTCCTCGCTCGCGACGTTGAACTGTTCGGCCAGCGATGCGTGCGGCATCGTCTCCCCCTCGCCGATGACGGTCGGCGCGGCCATGCTAGCGCCGCGCGCCCACAGACCAAAGAAGTTTCCAAGGTGCCGATCTCAACCGGGAAAATCAGCGGGGCAGGCTCGCCCCGCGAGGCGGGCTCACCCGAAGAAGAAGCGGGTGATACTCACGCCATACTCACGGCTGTCGAGGGTGCGCTCGATTGTGCGAACGTACTTGCCGCCGCCCCGGAAGGTCTCGTCCAGATCCACGATGGGGCCGTCGTCGAGCGGACGGCCCATGCGGTCGATGAGCAACTTCACCTGGGGTCGGTGGAAGTTGATTGGGTTGCGCGGCAAGTTGACCACCAGGCCGATCTCGGTGGTGTCCAGCTCGACCATGGTGCCCACGGGGTAGGCACCGATGCAGTTGGCGAAGAGCTTGGCCAGGAACACCTCGAAGGTCTGCCCGCCATCGTCCAGGATGCGCTTGATCGCCTGATCGGGCAGCAGGGCGGGCTGGGCCGCCTTGGGCGTCGTGAACTCGTCGTAGGCGCTGGCCATGCGGACGACGTTGGTCATGAAGCTGGCGTCGATCTCGCCGTAGTACAGACCCCGCGCCGGCGCGTCCTCAGGAATCTGGCACTCGTAGGCGACGATGAGGCGGTTGATCACCAACTCGTTGAAGCCGCCCAGCCGCACCAGCGAGCGCGCCACCTTGACCCGCACGCGATCCATCTCGGTGTCGCGGTTGTCGCGGATGTAGTTGATGCCCTCCATCGTCAGCGCCAGATCGTCGGCCCCGTCACCGTCGAGCGTGCCGAGCAGCGCCCAGCCCAGGTCGTGGTGGAAGGCCGCCATGCCCAGATCGACCAGCTGCTCGCGCTTGAGCCCGAGGCGGTGGCCGAAGACCGTCGCCATGACCCCCGTGTTGAGCATGTGGCAGAACAGGTTGCCCTTGTGAGCCTCGAGGCTGATGAGGGCCAGCAGGACGTTGTGGTGGCGCGGCGCGATGTCGATCAGCTCGAGGCAGAGCCGCTTGACCTTGGCGTGGCGCGGCGAGCGCCCCTTGCGCAGATCGTTGACGAACTGCCGGAGCATCAGCAGGCCCGAGGCGTACACGTTCAAGATGTGGGTGCGGGGATCGTCCTCGTGACGCAGCTCGTCGAACTCGCCCGCGTCGAGCCAGCGCAGGCGCAGGCCGGTGAGCGGGTAATCCTGGATCGTGCCGTCGCTCTCGCGCACAACCTTGACGAAGGCGCGCACGAAGCGGGTCAGCAGATCACGATCGAGGGCCTCGGTGAAGAGGATCTCGTTGATGCCCAGGTACTCGAAGATGCGCCGCAGATACCGCACGTTCTGGAAGGTGCTGAAGTCGAGCTTCACCAAGCGTCGATTGACGAAGAAGTTGCCGTCGACGAGGGTCAGCGCGACCTCTTCGTTGAACATCTGCAGCAGCTCGTTGACGGTCTCGGCCATCTGCCGAAACGGCCGCTCCATGCCGTCGTTCTGCAGGTCGTACATGCCGGCCGAGCGCAGCAGGACGAAGAGGTGGTTGACCGCTCCGCGGGACAGCTGATCGAAGCGCTGCTCCTGCCCATTGTCCAGGCCGCTCAGGAAGTCGAGCGCGTTGCCGAGGCCCTGCAGTTCACCCATCGCTTCGCTCGCCGGGGGACATGGTGCGGAAGCTACCGGATGGCTGCGCAGTGCCGGGGGCGAAGCGGAGCTCGCCCTGGAAGAAGAGGTCGTAGAGCTGGCGGGTTCGCTCCTCCCGGTCGCACTGCATGTGCTGGATGGCCCAGGCGCAGGCCTCTGCCACCTGCTCATGGCGCAGGCGGCGCTTCAGCTCGCGCTCGAAGGTGGCGACCAGATCGCGATTCAGGCGAATACCCAAGGCCACCGCCGCGCAGTGCCGGACAGCGTCGTTGCCCTTGCCGAACAAGCCCCCATGCCCGAAGACGTCGACGAAGAACGCGCGCGCATCACCCGTGAGCGCGGCCGCCGCAAAGTAGCGTCGCTTCTCGTCGAGCGTGTGCGTCGGGAAGTCCTTGTCGGCGATGCCGGCCATCAGGTGCTGATGGACGTCCGCCCCGCCGATGCGGGCCAGCAGGTGGAGCGCCTTGCTGCGCACCGTTCGGCCGGGATCGCCGAGGGCTTTGTAGAGAAGGTCGACGTGCCGCGCCATGTCCTCCGCCGGAAGAGCGCCGAGTCCCTCGAGGCGCACCGCCTCATGGGGGCTGCCCAGCGCATAGCGGGCGGCGGCGACCAGATCCTCGCGGCTGGCCGAGGGGCGGATGACACGAATCAGCTCGTGAGCGTGGGTCGCGTCGACGGTGCGCAGGAGCTGTGCGATCAGCCGCTCGTGACCCGGTACGATGCGCAACAGCAGCTCGAACATGGCCTGGCGGCGGTCGGCCACGGTGATGCGCCCCGCGGCCATGGCCAGGTGCGGCACGGCGGGGGCGTTGAGCAGGCCGCAGATCGCGAACACCGAGGGCACGTAGCGGAAGTCCGGCTCCGAGAGGCCGGCCAGCACGCGGTCGACGAACTCGGGGCTGGTCCAGTGGTCGAAGATGCGCTCGATGGCCGCGAGGTTCTCCTCGATGACGGCGCCGGCGGGCCCGGTGAGCCGCCGCACCTTGCGCAACAAGCGCTCGAGGTCACCGATACGACCCTGATCGAGGAGCAACTCCGCGATGCGGTCGAACAGGTTGACGATGCGCCCTTGGCGGTCGCCCTCGGTCACCGCCTCGGCCATGTTCACCTTGAACAGGATCTCGATGAACTTCTCGAGGGTCTCGCGATCGGTGGTGTGGATGACCGATCGGAGCGTCTGGAACTCCGCCTCGTCCATCGCGAACGGGGTCTCCTCGAAGCGCTCCAGATCGACGTCGGAGAGGCGGATGCCGGGCGCGATCTGGCCCATGGCGCGGCGCGACCTGCGGCCACCGCCGCCGCCACCGGGGCCGCCCGCGCTGGACTCGCTGGCCTGGGCCGCGAGGGCCTCCGCGTCCGAACCGCTGCGCACCCGGTCGATGACTCCCTCGACGGTGTAGGCGTGCTGCTCATCCTCCGCGGTGTCATCGCGAAAGCTGTCCCGCACGACGTAGCGCACGTGCGGTAGCCCTTTGCTCCAGAGCAGGGTGACGGCGTCGTCCTCGAAGAGGCTGGGATCGGCCCAGTCGGTCAGCAGCACGTCGACGAAGCCGTTGAGCTCGTCGTAGGTGATGCCGGCGTGGAGCGAGATGCGGCGAATGCCGTCCATGTAGAACTTGTAGACGAAGTTGCGCTCGACGCTGGGGTTCTCGAACACCGTCTGGTGATGCAGCGTGAACTCATAAGGGCCGAGCCCGATCTCGACCTCGGGCGACAGGTTCAAGAGCTCGCTCACGGTCACGAACAGGCGCTCGCGGAAGCGGTCGATGCTCTTGTGCTGTGCCCCATACAGCCCGATGTTCTTGACCAGCTTCTCGAGCTCACGAAAAGCATCGCGGCACGCGGCGACCTCGAGACGCTGCGACTGTTCCAGTGCGTCCTCGGCGGGCGCCTCGAACAACCGCATGAAGTCGCCGCCGCCCCCAGACGGGACGGAGGGCGCGCGCTCGTCCGCCATGCTCCTCCTACCGCGCGACCAAACCCGCTGGGCGCTCACGGCCTGCGGGGCGATCAGGTCCTACTGGGCGATCAGGTCCTACTGGGCGATCAAGTCCTACTGGGCGATCAAGTCCTACTGGGCGATCAAGTCCTACTGGGCGATCAAAGCGGA
>CALBMW010000961.1 GCA_937896275.1 uncultured Myxococcales bacterium | reverse complement strand
GACCCGGCCATCCCGTGCGTGGGCCTCGATCTGCGACCGGTCGCGGAAGCGGATGTCGGTCAGAGCAGGGCGGCGAAGCCCGAGGCGACGAAGACCGCGAAGACGATCGGCAGCGGCGGGACCGTGGCGGTCGGCGCGAGCGCGCCCGCGACGGGAACGGGGCGATGGGGTGGCGCTCGACATCGGCGCAGGATGGCCCGGTCGGACGCGCGGGGCAGCGGATCAGTCGGGCGGCGCCGCCGTCGCGCCGCCGAGCCGGCCTCCCAGGGCCAGGCGCACGCGCCACAGCGTCGTGAACACGGCCGGCACCAGATACAGCGTCAGCAGCGTGGACAAGGCGAGGCCGCCGAGGACGACCGCGCCGACGCCGCGATAGAGCTCCGAGCCAGCGCCCGGGAAGATGACCAGCGGCAGCAGGCCGGCCAGCGAGGTCAGCACGCTCATCGTGATCGGCCGGACGCGGCGGCGCACGGCGTCGGCCACGGCGTCGGCCAGGGCCATGCCCGACCGCATACGAACCAGCGCGCCGTCGACCACCAGGATCGCGTTGTTGACCACCACCCCGATGAGGATGATGAAGCCCATCGCCGTCATCATGTCGAGGGGCTGCGGGCCCAGCCAACGGTCCACCGCGCGCAGCGTGAGGACGCCGCCGGCCCCGGCCAGGGGGACGCTGACCAGGATCGCGAGCGGCGCCATGAAGTCCTCGAAGAGCGCGGCCAGCAACAGGAAGCTGATGATCAGCGCCATGAGGAGCGCCGAGCCGAGCTGCTTCTTGGCCAGATCCAGCTGCCCCGCGCTGCCGCTGTACTCCACGGTCAGATCATCGGGGGCCGCCCCCTCGGCCACGAGCTTGCCGATGACATCGTCACGCAGCGTCGAGATGGCCGTCTCGAGGGGCACCGTGTCCGGTGGCGAGACCTGCAGCGTCAGCGCGCGTCGGCGCTCGATGTGCTGAATGACCGTGGGCCCGAGGGTCTCGTCGAGGTGGGCGATCTCGGACAGGGGCACCACGCGACCGCTGGGCGTGGGCACGGGCGCCGCCGCCAGGGCCTCGGGATCGTCGATGATCACGCCGCGGGCGCGCAGGACGACGTCGCGCTTGGGCTCCCCGGCGCGGCCGAGCTCGCCGATGATCGCGCCGTCGACGTAGGCGTCGACCAGCAGCCCGAGATCGGCGCCCGTGAGACCGAGGCGGGCGGCCTGCGGTCGGTTCGGGCGGACGCGGAACTCGGGGGCGCCGAAGTCCAGGCCGGGGATCGGGCGCACCTGGGCCCCGGGCAGCGCCTCGCGGATCGCGCCCATCAGGCGCTGGCCGAACTGGATCGTGCCGATCTGGTCGCTGCTGAGGAGGTCGATCTCGATGGAGCGCCCGCCCCCCAGGCTGCGGCCGAAGAGGCTGGCCTGGTTGGCGAACGCGAAGACGCCGGGCACCGAGGCCTGGGCCTGGCGCACCAGCGCCGCGACCTCCTTCATGCGGTCGGGATCGTCACCGACCGCGCCCATGAAGGCCTGATCGAGGCGGCCCACGAAGAACGACCGGCGGAGCGCGGGGAAGCCGTCCTTCTCGACGCCGGTGTGGGACACGAGCGTCTTCATCACCTGCTCGCCGATGACGCGCATCTCGTCGACCGAGTAGCCCGGGGGCGGGATGACCACGCCGAAGACCACGTTGCGATTGCCGGTCGGCAGGTACTCGAGGGGCGGGACGAAGGCGATCCCCAGCCAGGTCGCGCCGCCCAGCCCGATGACCGAAATCATGAACGCGCGCAGGGGCTTGCGCACCACCCAATGCACCTGACGGCCGATGCGGGCCCGGACCCCGCGATCGCTGCCCGCCGTCTCGGCGTCCGTCGCCTTGCGGCGGCGCAGGAGTCGCGCCGAGAAGCTCGGGATCACGAGCACGCTGACCACGAGGGACACGAAGACCGCGGTCGAGATGGCCACCGCGACGTCGCGCAGGAGCTCGCCCACCTCGTCCTGCCAGCCGATGATCGGCAGGAACACGGCGGCCGTGGTCAAGGTGGACGCGAGGATGGCGCCCCACACCTCGCGCGTGCCGTGCAGCGCGGCCTGCTCGACCTTCTCGTGGGTGCGCCAGGTGTCGATGGCCTCGAGCACGACGATCGAGTTGTCGACCACCATGCCCACGGCGAAGGCCATGCCGGCCAGCGAGACGAGGTTCACGGTGCGCCCCAGCAGCGACATGCCCAGGGCGGTGCCGATGACGCTCACCGGGATCGAGATGGCGACCACCACCGAGGCGCTGACGCTGCGCAGGAAGAGCAGCAGCACGAGCACCGCCAGGACCCCGCCGATGAGGAGGTTCTGCTCCACCAGGGCGAGGGCGCCCTCGATGTAGTCGATCTGGTCGCTGACGATGCGCATCTCGAGGCCCTCGGGGGCCAGGTAGGTGGTCTGCAGCTCGGCGGTGACGCGGTGGATCTCGCGGGTGACCTCGAGCACGTTCGAGCCCGCCTCGCGGAACAGCAGCAGGGGCATCGTGGGCATGCCGTTGACCAGGCCCACGGCGTCGGCCTTGCGCAGGCCGGGGCGGACCGTGGCGACGTCGCCCAGCCGGACGGGCGTGCCGTCGTCGCCGGTCGCGAGCACCAACTCCTCGAGCTGCCGCGGATCGTGGGGGCTGACCTCGGTGCGCACGATGTAGCGGCGCTTGCCGAGGGGCATGTCGCCGCCGGAGATGTCGACCAGCTCACCGCGGACGGCCTGCGCCAGGCGGCCGACGGTCACGCCGCGGGCGGCGAGCGCGTTGGGATCGAAGTCGACGTGGATCTCCTGATCGCGGCCGGCGATGAGGCGAACGCTGGCCACGCCGCGGATGCGCTCGAGGCGCGGGACGACGGTCTCGTCGATGTAGGTGCCCCAGGCCGCGACCTCGCCCCCGTCGGGGCGCTGAATGACGAGCACGGCGAGGGGCGGCCCGGTCGAGCTGGCGGTCGAGACCGCGGGCTGGCGGGCGTTCTCGGGATAGTCCGAGACCTGCGAGAGCAGGTTGGTGGCGCGCACGAGGGCCTCGGTGAGGTTGGCGCCGACCTCGAGCTCGAGGGTGATCTCGGCCTGCTCCTGGCTGGCCTGGGACCTCATGCGCACCAGCCCGGGCAAGGACTTGAGGGCCTCCTCCTGCTGCTCGAGGATCTCGGCCTCGACCTCGGTGGGGGTGGCGCCGGGCCAGCGGGTCGTGACGCTGAGGGTGGGCACCGTGACGTCGGGCGTGAGCTGAATGGGCAGGCCCACGACCGCCAGCGCGCCGAACATCACGACCAGGACGACCCCCACCGTGATGGTGACGGGCCGTCGGATCGCCCAGCCGATGAGACCGTCGCCCATGGCTACTCGACCACCTCGACCGCTTGCCCGGGGCGGACGCGCTCGTTGCCGCGGACGACCACGGTGTCACCCTCGGCCAGCGCCGTGGACACGACCAGGACGGTGGTGTCGGCGGTCGCCTGGATCTCGACGGCGATGGACTCGGCCTTGCCGTCGACGACCTTGACGATGCGCACGCCCGCCGGCCCGCGCACCAGCGCGTCGCGGGGCACGAGCAGACCTTCGCCCACCGGCACCGCGAAGCGGACGTCGAGCGCCATGCCGGGCACGAGCCAGTCGGGGCTGGGCGAGGCCGGGGTGAGGCGCACCTGGACGGTGCGGGTCTGCGCGTCGAGAGTGGGGACGACGCCCTGCACCGTCGCGGGGGCGTCCTCGCCGGCCGGGCCCACCAAGGTCGCCAAGACGCCGGGGCGCACGTGGGGTAACAGGGTCTGTGCCACGTCGACGAGCACCTCGAGGCTGTCGGCCGACACCAGCCCGATCAGGGGCTGGCCCACGTTGACCCAGACGCCGGGCTCGACCGTGCGGGCGCTCACGACGCCGGCGAAGGGGGCCCGCACCACGTGGCGGTCCATCTCGGCGCGCAGCCGTTGCGTCGCCGCGGTGTCGACCCGGGCCTGGGCGCCGAGCACCTCGACGCGCGCGGCGTAGCGCTCCCGCTCGGCGTCGTTGACGGCGGGTCGTGGCGCGGCGCGGACGCGCTCGAGCTCGCGGCG
>CALBMW010000960.1 GCA_937896275.1 uncultured Myxococcales bacterium | reverse complement strand
CCCCTGCTGCGGTGGGCGCTGACGCTCATCTTGGGGGGGGCGGTCGGCAACCTGATCGACCGGGTGCGGATCGGCTTCGTCGTCGACTTCATCGATTGGTTCTACGGCGAGGCCCACTGGCCCACCTTCAACGTGGCCGACATCGCGATCTCGGTCGGGGTCGGCCTGCTGGTGGTCGACATGATCAAGCAGGGCCGCCACGCCGCCGACAAGGCCGACGATCCGGCCCACGCGACGGATTGAGCCCATGAGCACGCCGACCACCGGCCGCGCCCGCGCGATTCGGCCGCGAACCGAGTGCCGAGCGGCCCTCCCGCCCACCGGCGCGCCCTCGCTCGCCGGCCCACGCCCGCACGGGCGCTGAGGGGGCGTGCGCCCGATCCTGATCGAGGTCGGGGGCTTCACCCTCCCCAGCTACTACACGCTGCTCACGGTGGGCTTCCTCGCGGCCGTCTACGTCGCATGGCGCGAGGCGCCGAAGAAGGGCATCGACCCCGAAGACATCCTCGACATGGCGCTCTACGCGCTGATCGCGGGGCTGCTGGGTGCCCGCCTCCTGCACGTGTTCGCCGACGGATACTTCATGGATTACGTACACTTGTGTACCGATCCGCTGCAGGTCGACGTGCCCAGCTTCATCCACGTGCGGTGCGCGACCGACGCCGACTGCGTGACGGCCGACGCGGGGGCGCTGTGCGATCCCGAGGGCGGGCGCTGCCACCCGGCGCGCGACTGCTTCGCGGCGCTGAAGTTCTGGCACGGGGGGTTGGCCTTCCTGGGGGGGTTTCTGGGGGCGACGCTGGTGTGCGCGTGGTTCCTGCGGCGGCGCAAGATCCCCTTCCTGCCGGTGGCCGATCTGGGCAGCTTCGGCGTGCCGCTGGGTCTGGCGGTGGGAAGGCTGGGGTGCTTCCTCAGCGGGTGCTGCTACGGGCAGCCCACCGATCTGCCGGTCGGGGTGCGCTTCGGAGGCTTCGTCACCCGCGCGGGCGCCGAGCTGACCTGCCCGCCCAACTACGACCTTCTGCCCGACACGCCCCTGGGACCGCTGTGCGCGTTCGGGCGACCGGCGTTCCTGGATCACGCCGAGCACGGCCTGCTCGAGCTCGGCGCGCAGTACAGCCTGGCCGTCCACCCGACCCAGCTCTACGAGGCGGCCTTCGGCTTCGCGCTCTTCGCGTACTTCTACGGGTGGCGCCGCACGCGTATCCGCTTCGCCGGGCAGGGTATCTGGGAGTTCTGCGTGGCCTACCCGATCGGCCGCTTCGCCATCGAGATGGTGCGCGCGGACGACCGAGGCCTATGGTTCGGCGACGCGCTCTCCACGAGCCAGCTCATCGCCGTGCCGGTGGTGGGATACGCGCTGTGGCGGCTGGCGCGCGACCGGCGAGAGGCGATCTGAGCCCATGCACCCGATTTGGTTCCACCTGTTCGGCTACCCCATCCACCTCTACGCGGTGCTCATCGCCACCGGCTTCGTGGTCGGCATCTGGATGGCGGCGCGCTACGGCGAGCGCGTGGGCTATGACCGCGATCTCATCCTGGATCTGTGCTGGTGGATCCTGGTGGCCGGGCTGGTCGGCGCGCGGGTGCTGTTCATCGTCGTGAATTGGGACCAGTACTACTATCCCTGCGTCGACTTCGAGCACTTCAACGCGCTGTACCCCGACGACTCCATCACAGAGCCCGACTGCACGCGGCTGCTGCGGTTCTGGAACGGGGGGCTGGTGTTCCTGGGGGGGGTGCTCGGGGCGATCCTGGTGATCATCTGGTTCATGCGGCGCGAGCGGCTGCCGATGCTGCCGATGGCCGACGTGCTGATCCCCTCGCTGGCCATCGGTCAGTTCTTCGGCCGGCTGGGCTGCTTGGCGGCCGGGTGTTGCTGGGGCAAGCCGACGGACCTGAGCTGGGGCATCGAGTTCCCCGCGCGGTCGATGGCCTTCCACCAGCACCTGCAGCAAGGGCTGCTGGCGAGCGGGGCGACGCACAGCCTGTCCCTGCACCCCACGCAGCTCTACGACGCGATGGTGGGCATCGTCCTCTTCGGGGTGCTGACCTGGATTCGACAGCGGAAGCGCTACCACGGGCAGGTGTTCGTCTGGTGGCTGTTCCTCTACCCGCTGGCGCGCTCGACCATCGAGCTGTTCCGCGGCGACAGCGACCGCGGCTTCGTCTTCGAGTGGATCAACGAGCCGCTCAACAGCTTCCTGGGGCTGCCGCCGGGGAGCGTGACGCTGCTGTCGACGAGCCAGCTCATCAGCCTCGGCATCATGGCCAGCGCGGCGGTGCTGATGCTGCGCGCGCGGCCGCGGAGATTGACCGCCGCGGAGGGGGAACCCTAGATTGGGCGCCGTGGTGCGGGGGCAGCAGATGGTGCGCAGGGCGTGGTGGGCGCTGGCGGTGGGGATGGGGCTCGGCGGCTGCTCGGTGGGGCTGGACTTCGACCGTACCTACGCCGGCGACGCGTCGACGGACGCGGCCTCGGGCGACGCGCGCACCGGGGGCGGGG
>CALBMW010000959.1 GCA_937896275.1 uncultured Myxococcales bacterium | reverse complement strand
CCGCCCGCCTCGACGCCCGCCGCGAAGCCACCGACGCGCGCGAAGAGACGCTGGCGGTCGTGCCACGCCGCGTCGTCCTCGGCGCCCCACCACGTGAAGCGCAGGCGCGGCTCGAAGACCCACGCCTCGGGCGGCAGGACGAAGGCGTCCGCGCTGTCGTCGGTGGCACCCGCGAACCAGCGACGGCCCCCGATCTCGATCTCGAACCACGCCGGCTCGGCCAGCCGCAACTTCAACCACGCCTGCGCCTGCACGTAGCTCGACGTGAAGGTCCGGTCGAGCAGCACGCCGCCGTCTTGCCAGTAGTCGCGGCTCAGACCCGCGATGAAGGCCTCACCGGTCACGCGCGCCCCGAAGAACGCGGCGTCCGACAGCCGAAGGCCGTCGACCTCGAGGCGCAAGGTGTCGGTGTTGTAGATCAGCCCCAGCGACGCGTCGCGTGGGAGTCCGGTCATGTCCCAGGCCAACAACGCCGCGCCATGCGCCGGCCGATCGTCGTCTTGCAGTCCTTCGCCCATCGCGAGGGCGGAGAGGCGGTGCTCCACCGCGCCGGCCTGCCCGACGCCGATCGCCCACGCAATTCCTGCCCCCGCCAGCGCCATCGCGCGCGTCATCGCATCGCCTCCACGTGATGCCGCCCAATCGCGCGGCCGGCGCATCGTGTCTCATCGCGAGGCCCAGGTCGAGCGCTTCGCTGTACCGCGGGCAACCCGACCCTGCCCGCCGCGGGCCAACGGATCGCGCCTCGAACCACCCGTTATTAAAGGAGAATCAATACAACACCGCGGCCCCCTCGACGCGAGGGCGGGTGATAACCTAGCTTGCCGACCGTGCGACACTCCAACCTACCGCTGCTTATCGCCCTGCTGGCCGGCCCCCTCGCTTGCGAGGACACGTCCGGCGGCAGCTCCGAGACGCCCGCCTTCCACTTCGACGCGGGCGATGCCGGCCGAGTCCTCGGCGACGCCGCGGCCGATGCGCGCGCCGGTGACGCCGATGGTTCGCCGCCACGGCCGGACGGTGGATCGGGTGATCGCGACGCCCTCCCCGGTCCCGCGACCGACCTGGGCGGCGTCGACCCGACGGATCTCGGCCCCGCCCCGGACGCCGCGCCGCTCGATCCCCGCTGCGAGGCGCTGCCCGAACGCCCCGCCCAGCAGCCGATCGACCTGAGCCCGCACTGCACGCCGGCCGGGGGCTCGCTCAACGTGGCCGATCTGCGGGACGCGCGCTGCCCGGACTTCGGGGCGCTCCCCGAACACGCGCCCGGGCGCCCGGTCGAGCTCGAGCTGGTGGTGGTGGGCGTCTTCGGCAACGACTTCGTCGGCGCTGACCCCGAGGGCGGCCCCTACAGCGGCGTCTTCGTCTTCAACGGCACGTCCGCGCCCCCAGCGGGTGTCGAGCGCGGTGCCCGGGTGCGCGTCAGCGGGACCGTGATCGAGTTCTTCACGCTGACCGAGCTGGTGCCGGGGCGCGATGGCATCGAGGTCATCGGGCAGGCCGAGCCGCCGCCTCCGATCTACGTCGAGGATCCCGCCCGCCTGGCGGACGGGGGCGATCTGACCGAGGCGCTGGAGTCGGTGCACGTCGAACTGCGCGCCGTGCGGGTCGAGGACACCGCCCCGGACTGCCCGCGCGACTTCGGCATGTTCGTGGTCAGCGGCGGGCTCCGGGTGGACGATCCCAACCCGCTGGCCTATGAGGCGGCGCGGCGGGACGTGCTGCTGCGACTCGACGGGGTGCTTCACTACAGCTTCGATCACCACAAGCTGTTCCCGCTCGGCGACGCGTCGCTCGATCCTTTGGCCTGCGGCGGCATCCCGGACAAGTGCGAGGGGACCGATTGCCCCGTCGAGATCGACGCGCGCGAGACTTCGCAGGTCATCATCAGCGAGCTCCAGACGGATCCCCGCGGCCTCGACGACACCCGCGAGTACGTCGAGCTCTACAACCCCGGTCCCCAGCCGCTCGACGTCACGGGGTGGGTCGTGCAGAGCTGCGCCGGCAACGCGGCGTCCCTGGCCGGCAGCATCCCGGCGCGGGGCTACCACGTGATCGCCGGCAGCCTGAACCGTGACGAGGCGGGCGGCGCCCGGGCCGACGGTCTCATGGACGACCTGTTCCTGCCGAACGAGGTGGGGTCGGTGCTCGTCTTCGACGCCGAGGGCACCCTGGTCGATCAGGTGCGCTACAGCAACGAGGCCCCGTGGCCCGCCCGACGGCCCGGCGAGTCGCTGGAGCTGCCCGCGCCAGCCGCCGACAACCGCGATGGCGCCGCCTGGGTCGCCGGCGAGCAGGAGTACGGGGAGGGTGGCTTCGGGACGCCCGGGCGCGCCTACCAGTAGCGCCTACCAGGAGCGGCTCCGCGACCTCGCCGAGGGCTGCGGCGGGGCACGGCGGCCCTGCGCCGGACAACCTTCCACCCTTTGGACCGTCCGCCCGACCCCGCAACTCGACGCCACGCCGCGCCATGTGATAGGCCTGCCTTCGGGCACCGAAGCCGGGCGTGGAGCTGCGCGGATGACGGACACCTCGTTTTGGCTGGCTGCGCTCGGCGCGACCCGGCACCTGGTGGGCGATGGCAGCCTGGCCGAGCGCTTGTACCGGGCCCGGCAGGCGCTGTGCGCCGGCCTCGGATCGAGTGAGGGAGCCCCGCCCGATCTTCGGCGCGAGCGCGCGGCCGTCGACGCCCTGCTCGCCGCCCCCGTCCTCGCCGGCAGCGATCCCCCTGCGTTGGATCTGCCACCGGCCGAGGCGCGCGATCTGGCGCAGACCATCGTGAGCTTGCTGGTCGAGACGCAGGGTCTCTGACGCCGGCTGCGCGGCGGGCGCGGTCGGCGAAGATTCCACGCCGAACTCTGCTACCTTCGAGCGTCCCCTGCGGAGGTCGCGATGCTGCTCCCCTCTGTCCGAGCCTCAGTCCGAGCCTCAGTCCGAGCCTCAGTCCGAGCCTCCGCCCTGGCCGCGCTGGCGCTGGGCGTGACCGCGTGCGCTGCCGACGATCCCTCGCTGCCACCCGCCGTCGGCCGCGCCGAAGATCTCGCGATGGGCGAGGGGCTCGCGGGCGGACCCGACGACGGACGCGCCCACGCGCAGCCGCACACCCTGATCCAGGCGCTCCAGGTGTGCGGCGACGGCCCGACCGTCTTCGGCATCGACGTGTCCAAGTGGCAGGGCGACATCACCTGGGACCAGGTCGGCGCCGCCGGCGTGCGCTATGCCTTCATCCGCGTGTCGGACGGGCTGAACTACCACGACGAGAAGTTCACGCGGAACTGGGCCGGCGCCGGCCGCGCGGGCATCAAGCGCGGGGCCTACCAGTTCTTCCGGCCCGGGCAGGACGCGGTCGAGCAGGCCCGCTATCTGGTGCAGCGGATCCGCGAAGAGGGGCCGATGGATCTGCCCCCCGTCATCGACGTCGAGGCCACCGACGGCGTCGGGGCCGGCGCCATCGCGGCGGCCATCCACCGCTGGTCCGACCACGTGCACGCCGAGCTGGGCGTGCGCCCGATCATCTACTCCGGCCGCTACTTCTGGCAGGACAACGTCGGCAACTCGCGCGACTTCCGGGATCACCTGCTCTGGCACGCCCAATACACCAGCGCGAACTGTCCCAACATCGCCGACGCCTGGGACCGCTGGGCCTTTTGGCAGTTCACGAGCAGCGGCCGCACGGGCGGCATCGCCGGCAACGTGGATCAGAACCGCTTCAACGGCGACGAGGGTGCCCTGGCGCGCATCGCGGTCGGCAACGAGTGGGCCGCTCGGCCCGGCCCGCAGAGCTTCCCGCTGGCGGGGGACGATCCCATCCCGCTGTGCGTCGGCGAGACCCTGGCGGGACACATGCGGATCACGAACATCGGCACCCACGCCTGGGACGACACGGTGCGCCTGGCGCCGACGCCGCGGGATCAGCCCTCTGCGATCGCCGCCGCGAGTTGGATCAGCCCCACCCGCGTCGCGACGCCGGACGCGCCGGTCGGGCCGGGCGACGAGGGTCGTTTTTCCTTTGAAATTCAGGGCAATGCGCCCGGCCTGATCGATCAGACCTTCGGCCTGGTGGCCGAGGGGGTGACCTGGTTCGCCGACGCCGGTGGGCCGCGCGACGACTACCTCGAGTTGAGGGTCGAGGTGCGCGACTGCGATCGAGCGCCCCAGGGCGCCATCACGGCGGTCCTCTGCGACGGAGTGCGAGGCTGGGCCCAGGACCCAGACGATCCGGACGGCGCCGTGGACGTGCGGATCACCTTCGACGACGACGAGGCGGGCGCGGTGACGGTGCGCGCCGATCAGCCCGGCGACGCCCCCTGCGGCCCGGGCGGGGCCGAGGCGCCCTGCCGGCACGCCTTCGTGGCGCCCTGGCCCGAGGCCTTGCGCGACGAGGCGCCCCACCGCGTGCGGGCCTTCGCGCTCGGCGCCGGCGATCCGGCGGAGTTGGTGGGTGGCGGCCTGTCAGCCACCTGCGCGAGCGGGACCGAGCCCGGTCCGCCCGACGATCCCGAGCCGGGCACGGACGGGAGCCCGCCGATCGACGACCCGCCCGACGTGGGGGCCGGCGACGACCTCGGAGGTGCCCCCGGTGGGGCCGACGAGGATGACGGCGGCCTGATCGAGGACCACCCCGACGCGCTCTTCTCCCGGGGCGACCCGGGCGCCCAACGGCTGCACGGCGACGGCGACTGCTCGACGACGCCCGGCCGCGACGGGTCGACGGGTTGGCTGCCCGCCCTGCTCCTGCTGCTCCTGGCCGCCCGCCGCCGCGAGTGATCGCCGCCCCGCGCCATCGAGGCGCTCAGCCAGCCCGGCTCAGTCTTGGCCCTGCGGCGCCCCGACCGCCGCCTCGACGTCGTCGATCGACTTGGGGATGGCCGCGGTGAGCACCTCGTTGCCGTCCGCGGTGACGAGGACGTCGTCCTCGATGCGGATGCCGCGCACCGACGCGAAGGCCGCCAGGCGCTTGCGGTTGAGGCGCGGATCGCGGCATCGGTCCACCAGCGCCGGCACCTGGTAGAAGCCGGGTTCAACGGTGACGGCCATGCCGGGGGTGAGCACACGGTCCAAGCGTAGATAGCGTAAACTACCGTCCTTGCTTCGTTTTTGGCCCGGACCGTAGCCCGCCCGATCGCCCAGGTCCTCCATGTCGTGCACGTCGAGGCCGAGCAGGTGGCCCACGCCGTGTGGGAAGAACACCGCCGTCAGGCCGTCGGCCATCAAGGACTCGACCTCGCCCTCGAGGATGCCCAGCGCCACCAGCCCCTCGGTCATCACGCGCATCGCGGTCAGGTGGACGTCCCGATAGCGTTTGCCGGGCACGGCGGCGGCGATGGCGGCCTGCTGGGCAGCCAGCACCACCGCGTACAGGTCGCGCTGAGGTCCGTCGAAGTGGCCGCTCACCGGCCAGGTACGCGTGACGTCCGCCGCCCAGCCGCCGCGCGTCTCGGCGCCCACGTCCGCCAACAGCAAATCGCCGGGGTGCAGCACGTGATGGTGCGCCTCGTCGTGCAGCACCTCGCCGTGGGGGCTGACGATCGAGCCGTAGGCGGTGCCCATGCCGCGGCGCGCCAACTCGGCCTCCATCGCGGCCTTGACCGTCCAGGCGTGCAGCCCGGCCCGCG
>CALBMW010000958.1 GCA_937896275.1 uncultured Myxococcales bacterium | reverse complement strand
TGCCGCCGATCCCGACGCCGCCGTCGAGGCCGACGCAGGCGCGCCGGTCGAGCTCGACGCCGCCGCGCCCCCCCCGACGACCCCGACGCGGGCGCGTGGCAGCCGCCGCAGCACCCCTTCCTCGCCTGGACGCTGGACGTGCCGACCTTCACGGACGCCTCGCAGCCGCTCGACCAGTTGCAGTTCAACTACCGCGGCGTGACGAGCAACTGGCTCGAGATCGTGGCGCGGCAGATCGCCGAGGCCTACTGGGCGCTGCCCCCGGACCAGCAGGCGATGGTCGATCCCATCGTCACCGAGCCCACCTGGGTGATCGAGGCCTTCGTCGAGGTCGTGCTCGACGCGCTCACGCACGGTCGCACCGAGCAGGAGCACGCCTTCGTCACCTTCCAGAACACAGACGACAAGAACTGGGTGATCGGCTTCGTGCACGTGGTGCAGGACGGCGTGCCCTACCGCATCGTCGCCCAGTACAGCCTGAGCTACGGCGCGGTGACCGCGCTCAGCATGAGCACGGGCTACAGCGCCATCGACCAGGTCTTCAACAGCTGGAACCAGAAGCAGCGCCCCCGCCCCGGCAGCGGAACCAAGTCGCCTTACTACGGCATCGACCTGGCCCGCCAGGACGCGACCCAGAACGCGCTGGCCCTGGGCGGCGACGGCATCCATGTCACCGGCAGCAGCCGCGTGCTGAGCACCGTGACGGCCGACGTGGTCGACGGTGAGCGCGAGGCGCACAGCTTCGAGGTGCCCGGCACCGCGCCGGACGACCGCGGTGGCTACCTTCGCCAGATCCGCGGCGAGCGCTACGAGTGGGTGCGCGCCACCAGCGTTCAGCTCAACGGCAAGGAGACGGCGATGCTCTACTACGTCGACGAGGCGGACAACCTCATCGGGCGCGTGGTCGAGGGTCGTTTCAAGAACCAGGTCACCCTGTGCCCTGGCCTGACGGTCGGCTACGGCGACCGCGTGCGGGAGAAGGTGCAGGCCTGGTCCGAGACCGCCGGCCTGCGTGCCTTCCGCCAATGCGAGATCGTCTTCAACTACTCGGCGAACGGCAATGTGCTCGACAACGTCGTCTCGTTGGCCAACCGAATCTCGTTCACGATCAGCAACGGCCGAGCCATCTCGGTCGCGGTCTGGCGCTGAGGGAGGCAACGATGAAGACCCTTCGGAACACGATGAAGAACAGCCTCGCCCTGGGCGCGGTGGCGGTCCTGGCCGCCAGCTGCGTCGATCACCGACCCATCCGCAACGGCCTCGACGACGAGTCGACCTATCTGACGAAGGACGACCTCACCGAGGCCAGCCCGCTGCTGGCGAACACGGTCCAGAAGGACGACAACACCTGGCTCTATCGGATCAACGTCGTCGGCGCCAGCGACCCCAACATCATGGACTCGTTCCCCGGCAACGAGTCGACGATCAAGCTGGTGCGCTTCCGCTTCCGTGAGGACGCGCTGCAGGTGCTCGACGCCCAGCGTCTGCAGACCGACGACCCCGACAACGAGAACGACGACGACACCTACCGGGTCGATCGCGTGATGCTGGAGTTCCCCGGCAAGCACCTCGACGTGAAGCTGCACGAGTCGCTCGACGGCGAGCGCACCAACCAGCTCGAGGAGAACACCGAGCGCCCCTGGCAGGTGCGCCAGAAGTTCAAGGTGGACTGGGAGAACGGCACCCTCGACCCCGAGGACGCCATCGGCGCCATCGGCGGCTACTTCGCCAAGCAGTGCGCGCGCATCGTCAGCACCCGGCTCGTCCCCGACAGCTACACGTGGGAAGAGGACGCTGCGTCCCAGTACTTCACCTTCAAGCTCGAGGTGAACTACGCCCTGAACCTCGAGGGGGCCCTCTGCTACTCGTGGGCCTTCCTGGGCCAGCACATCTACGAGACCAACGTCATCGACACCGGCACGGTGGTCTACAAGTTCAACTTCCTGCGCCGCACCCTCAGCGATTACCAGGCCGAGGTGATCAACGAGAAGGACCCGGTCAACAAGAAGTACGGCGCCTTCCAGGTGCTGAACCTGTTCACCGACACCGAGAGCGGTCTGCTCGGCTCCGAGACGCTGCTCAAGCGCTGGAACCCGAACCGCACCGATCCGCTGGTCTATTACTTCGCCGAGGGCTTCCCTCCGAAGTTCAAGGACATCTTCACCGAGGACGGTGGCATCGCCGATCAGACCAACGCCGTGCTCGAGGCCTCGGGCGCCGCGCTGCGGGTCGCCTTCAAGGACTACGACGACGGCGGCGTGACGCGCGAGCTGGGTGACCTTCGCTACAGCTTCGTGGCGTGGTTCCAGAACCACGACGCCAACGGCCCGCTCGGCTATGGCCCCAGCAGCCACGATCCGCGCACCGGCGAGGTCATCAGCGCCAACGTCAACGCATACAACTACGCCTACGACCTGTTCCGCTTCCTCACCCAGGAGTACCTCGAGGACGCGGGCGGCGTCGCCACGCTGCCCGCCACGTGCAGCCCCGGCGAGACGGCGTCCCCGGCCAACGACACCGAGCGGCTCGACAGCGCCCTCTTCAACGAGATGCGCCGCGTGATGGAGCTGCCCGAGAGCCACAACACCGGCACGCCCGCCGACTTCCTGCCCACCGCGAGCGCCGACACCTTCGCCGGCGACCTCAACCGCATCCTGCCCGAGGTGCGCTACGGCTACCCTGGCTGGAACGCCTTCACCTTCCAGACGCTGGGCACCGCACCGCTCTCGCACTTCGGTGAGCTGATGAAGAGCGAGGTCGAGTTCCAGACGATGATGAAGGACCTCTCGGAGGGCTTCGATCCCTTCGAGGGCGTCGCCCTGCACACCCGCGCCGGCATCGAGGCGCAGAACGCCTTCGCCCAGCAGTTCCGCCAGTGGCGCGACGCGCACCAGCGCTACGCCACGGAGCGCGCGATGGTCCGCGGCATGGAGAACGTCTACGACCTGGCCGAGGGCGACTACCTCGCCTCGCTGCGGCGCTCGGCGCGCAGCTGCAAGGCCGACGGCACCTGGGAGAGCAACGAGGAGTACGCCGAGCGCTTCCTCCGCGGGATCATGTCCAACCTGATGCTGCACGAGTTCGGCCACACGCTGGGCCTGCGGCACAACTTCTATGGCTCGATGGACGCCTTCCACAAGCGCCCCGGCGAGGTCACCGCGTCGGTCATGGACTACGTCTCGCTCCAGGCCGAGAGCGGCACCCTGCACCAGTGGGGCCTCTACGACGAGCTGGCCCTGAAGTGGATCTACGGCGGCGAGGCCGTGCGCGCCGAGTCGATGGCGCAGGACCCCCTGTACTGCACCGACGAGCACCGCATCCTGTCCTCCCTGTGCCGCGCCTACGACTATGGCGAGACGCCGGCCGAGATCGTGCTCAACGCCATCGACGACTACGACTGGAACTACGAGTTCCGCAACCGCCGCGCCTTCCGCCAGTTCTGGAACGTCGACTCCTACGCCGGTCGCGTCTACGCGGGCGTCTTCGACA
Organism: uncultured Myxococcales bacterium; assembly: GCA_937896275.1. Lineage (GTDB taxonomy): Bacteria > Myxococcota_A > Bradymonadia > UBA7976 > UBA1532 > JACKDN01. The sequence continues at coordinate 376 of CALBMW010000958.1, read as the reverse complement.
TCCAGCGCATGTGGTACCTGGCGCTGTTCGACTGGGGCGGCGGCGGCATCCAGGAGACCCTCAAGCGCCTCGATCAGACCGAGGGCAAGGGCATCTTGTCGCAGGTTCAGTACGACGAGCGCGCGGTGGACTTCTACAACGACCTGGTCGCGGCGAACGGCATGATGATCGCGTTCTATGACTCGATCATCAATCAATCCGCGAGCTTCCGGAACTACCAGACCGAGTTCGACCCCTTCTACGGGGACATCCGCCGCATCGGCATCATCAACGACAAGCTGTTCGCGACCTTCGCCTACATGGATCTGCAGGACGTCTACTACAGCCCCAACGTGGCGACCTATGTGTCGATGTTCGACGCGCCCTTCGGCACCGA
>CALBMW010000957.1 GCA_937896275.1 uncultured Myxococcales bacterium | reverse complement strand
GACCCTCGCGCCGGCCGCCCGCGCGACGCCGCCGGTCCGGGACACGCAGCCCGCCGCGCCCACCGCCCCGGTCCGCCCACGGCGGATCGGCGCGCTCGACACGGTCGACTTCGAAGAGGACGGCGCCTTGGAGTCACAGGCCGTCCGCGCCAAACGGCCCCCGCCCCTGCCCGCCGAGGTCACCCACCCTGGCGAGCCCCTGATCGGCGAACTCGAGCGCCTCGACGTGCTCGGGGGCGACGTCTTCCAGGCCTGCAGTTTCGTGCTCGACGCGGCCCTGCGTCACGTGCCCTGCGCCGCCGGCTCGGTCCTGCTGATCGACGCGCGCGACCGCTGCCTGTACTTCGCCGCCGCCCGCGGACCGGCCGCCAGCCGCCTCAAGACGCAGCGGGTGCCCCTCGAGGTGGGCCTCGCCGGCGCGTCCATCCGCAGCCGACGGTCGCTCAACCTCGACGATCCGGCCCACGACGCGCGCTTCGCGCGCAGCATCGCCGACACCGTGGGGCACCTGCCGCGCAACATCCTCGTGGCGCCCATCGTCCAGCGCCGCCGCGCCTTCGGCGTGATCGAGCTCCTCGACCGCGCCGGGGGGGCGTCGTTCAGCGACGACGAGGAGCGCATCATCCGCCGCGCGGCGCGCCGCCTGGGACTGTACTTCGCCGATCTGCTCGAGGCGGGTCAGGATCCGGGCGTCCGCGGCGAGTGAGCATCCCGCGCCCCGGCGCGGTCAGCCGTCAGCCGGGTCGGGCACCCGGCCCGATGGCGGCAAGTCGGTGGGACGGGCGCCCTGCACCGCTGCGGCCGCGACCCCGCAGGGTGAGGCTGAGCGCCGGAAGCCATCCGCCGCCGCGACCAACGGGTCAGCCCTCGTAGAAGGTGCGCAGGGTGCGGCTGCGGTGGGCCTGCCGCAGCTTGCGGATGGCTTGGGCCTCGATCTGCCGGATGCGCTCGCGGGTGAGGTCGAACACCTTGCCCACCTCCTCGAGCGTGTGATCGGTGCGCACGCCGATGCCGAAGCGCAGCCGCAGCACCTTGGCTTCCCGCGCGGTGAGCGTGTCGAGGGCCATCGCGGTGGCCTCGTTCATCATCGCCTCGCTGGCGCTGACGTCGGGTTGAGCAACGGCGGTGTCCTCGATGAAGTCGCCGAGGTGGCTGTCGTCGTCGCCGACCGGCGTCTCGAGCGAGACCGGCGAGCGGCTGATCTTGAGCGCGCGTCGAACCTGCTCGGGCGCCATCTCGAGCCGGGCCGCGACCTCCTCGGGCAAGGCCTCGCGCTCGAGCTCCTGCTCCATCTGCCGCGCCACGCGCGTGATCTTGTTGATCGTCTCGATCAGGTGCACCGGAATGCGGATCGTGCGCGCCTGATCCGCGATCGCTCGGGTGATGGCCTGACGAATCCACCATGTGGCGTAGGTGCTGAACTTGTGGCCGCGCTGGTACTCGAACTTGTCGACCGCGCGCATCAAGCCGATGTTGCCCTCCTGGATGAGATCGAGGAAGTGCAGGCCGTGGTTGAGGTAGCGCTTGGCGATGCTGACCACGAGGCGCAGGTTGGCGAGGATCATCTCGCTCTTGGCGCGCTCGAGCGCCCGCAGGTTGCGGCGCAGCAGGACCACCACCTCGACGAGCTCGTCATAATCGAGCCCCGCGCGGGTCTCGAGCAGCTGGATCTGCCGGTCGGCCCTCTCGACGCTCCTCGCCAGCTCGCCCCAAGCCTTGTCATCCAGGCCCGACGCGGCGCTGGGCGTGCTCTCCGAGGTCTGCAGCGTGCGCGCGTCCACCCCGGCCATGACCTCGCACTCGCGGATGAAGGCCTGCCAGTCCTTCATCTCGTCGCGCAGCCCCGCCAGACCGTCGCAGGTCTCCACGACGACCGGCCAGCTCACGTTCATGCGCTTGAGCAGCTCCATGAGCTCGGTGTCGTAGTCGCGGTTCTTGCGGCGCTCGGTCTTGGTCACGCGGCGCGAGCTGCGGCCGCGCGCCCGCGAGATGCGCTTCATCTCGACCGCGATGGACTCGATGCGCTCGATACCCTGAAGGCCGGTCTCCTCGTCGGGCTCCTGATTCGAGGAGCCATCGAGGATCTCACGAAGGGAGCGTGCGCCACGGCGCACCTGCCGTGGCAGATCGACCAGCACGTTGACCCCGAAGGCGGTGCACAGGATGCCATCCTGAACCGCCTCCCGCGCGGTCTCGATGCGCTTGGCGATCTCGACCTCCTGCTCTCGGCTCAGCAGGTCGACGCAGCCGATCTTGGACAGGTACATCCTCACGCTGTCGAGATCGCTGGACCCGGCCGCCGTGCCCCCGGCGCCGTCACGCGTCTTGCGTGTGCGGCCGCGCCGGGCGGTCGCCGGCGCTCTGCCGAGGGGCTCGTCCTTCTCGATCTCGTCCGACATCGCCGATCTCCCATGCCCGGCGGTTCCAGGCAGCGACACGCGCAGGCGCAGCACCAACCTCTTCGGAGATGCCGCACCGAGCCTTGAGTCGCGCGCGACCGCCTAAACCGACCGAACCCTACCCCATCGGCCGTCGCGGGCCGCCCCGACGTGGGCAGTCTAGCCCAAGTGCTCGCTCCGCAAAAACAGCCCCGACGGGTCGTCGAGGGGGTCCCGTTCGAGCTGAGCACGGGCCCCAGCGAGCACCTCGGCGACGTCGATCCCAACGAGGCACGGACGATCGCCCAGGTGGCAGCGGCCGGCGCCGTGGTCGCTGCAAGGCGAGCAGGGCAAGGGGTGCTGCAGGACCTGCCCCCGCCCGGACCACGGCGCCCAGCGACCGACCGACGTCGGGCCGAAGAGGCTCAGCGTGGGTGCGCCGGCCGCGGCGGCCAGGTGCGCCAGCCCCGTGTCGTTGCCGATCACCAGGGCCGCCCGACCGAGGGCCGCGCCGAGCACGTCGAGGCCCCACGCGGTGGGCAGGATCCGCGCGCCGCGGCCGGCGACACGCGCCAGCAAAGCCTCCTCGCCCGGCCCACCTGCGACCTGCACGACCTGGCCCTGGTCGACGAGGCGCTCGGCCAAGGCGGCGTACCCCTCGACCGGCCAGGCCTTCAGCGGGTGCGCGGCCGCAGGCAGCAGCACCACGGCGCCAGCCGGCCCCGTCGACGCCGCCGTGGCGAGCGCGGCGGCGTCCACGTGCAGGACGGGCGCCCGCGGCGGACCCAGGGCCAGCGCGGCCATCATGCGCGCGACCTGGTGGGGGCCGCCGTGCCCGCCCGCCATCGGCCGCCCGGCGAGGCCCCGGAGAAGGTCGAGCCCGCGGCGCTTGCGCCAATGGCGGCGGTGACGCGCGCGGGCCGCGAGCGCGCGCGTCGAGGCGCGGTTGTGCAGATCCACCGCGAGATCCGGTCGCGGGCCCGAGCGCGCCTCCGCGGGCGTGCGGACCGCGCGCACCGCGGGGTGATGCTCGAACAGCGCGCGATAGTCCTCGCGCGTGACGACGGACAGCACGGCGTCGGGGTAGCGGGCGGCCAGGGCCGCGACCGCCGGCTCGCAAAGCAGGACGTCTCCCAGCGACGACAGCCGGATCACCTCGACCGACCTCACCCCCTCGGGGAGGGGCCACCTCATGCCCCGCGCATCCGGCTGGCCTCGGCGGACACGGCGTGCATAGCGGCCTCGAGCTCGAGGCGAGCCTCCTCGGGGTCGGCGTCGGCCGCCATGGTCAGCGGCGCGCCGACCACGACCCAGGTTCGCGTGAAGGGGCGTGGCAACAGGAAGCGGTCCCAGGGGCTCGCCAAGCGCCGGCCGGCGCCCACCGCCACCCCCACCGGCCACACCGGCAGCCCGCTGCGGCGCGCCAGGAACACCACGCCCGGCTTGACCACGTGCCGCGGGCCGCGCGGACCATCGACCGCGAGCA
>CALBMW010000956.1 GCA_937896275.1 uncultured Myxococcales bacterium | reverse complement strand
GGGTCATGGGCTCTGTCGCTGTTCGAAGGGAACACCTACCTGAACAGGACATACCGGTCAAGCGACGTCTGTCGCCTCGCCGAAACCGGTGATCGGTCGGGTCACCCGGGGGGTCTTCGGCCCGGGTTCGGGTGGGCGACGCGGGCCCGAAGCGAGCACCCCGCAAGGGGGAGGGGCCGCGGCCGGGGGCGCCGACGCTCGCACGACGCGGCCCGAGACGAAAAACTCGACAAATGCGCCACGCCCCGCGTGCCATACGCCACGCGCCAAGAATCAGCCCAATCGGCAGGACGGTCCGTGCCACACCGGGCCTACGCGCGACACAGCACCACCGCCTGCTTGTCGGCCGGCATCTGCGCGCGCTCGTCGTCCGTCAGCCGCGCGTAGATCTCCACGAGGTTGCCGCCCGGGTCGGTGAGCCACAGCTCGTGCAGGGGCGTGCCGTGCCAGGTGGTGCGCGCCGGCTTGTGGATCGGCCAGCCCGCCGCCTGGGCTCGATGGTGCGCCTCGATGACGGCCGCGCGATCCGCGACCTCGACGCCCAGGTGGTAGAGGGTGTCGTGATGCAGCGCCTGCCCGTCGCTGACGAGCAGGACGAGGTTCGTGCGCAGCTTCCGAGAGACGAAGGTCACGTAGCGATGCGTCCACTCCTTGGGCTCGACGGCGAGCAGCCATGCATAAAAACGGGCGGCGGCGGGCAGGTCGGGCACGCGGAGGCTGGCGTGGAACTCGAGAGGATCAGGGCCGGGGGGCAGGTCGAGCAGCGCGTCGAGCACCTGCAGGCGTCCCAGGATCTGGTCGCGCGCGGCGCGGAAGTGCTGCAAACGCTCGGCGTCGTCGAGCGGCTCGTCCTTGCGATCGGGATCCTCGAGGGGCCAGCGCAGGCGGCGGGCGTCGCTCAGGAAGACGGGGCAGACCTCCTCGGCGCAGAGGGTGACGACCAGGTCGACGGTGGCGGGGTCGAGGGTGTCCACAGACTTCGAGCGATGACTCGACAGATCGATGCCCAACTCGGCCATCGCGCGGACGGCGAGGGGGTTGACCCGGGAGGGTCGCGAGCCGGCGGATTGGACCTGCACGCGGTCGCCGAACAGACGCCGGGCCAGGCCCTCGGCCATCTGGCTGCGCGCCGAGTTGGCGACGCACAAGAACAGGATGCTTCGGGCCTTCATGATTTCCCCTCCGTTGGTCGGTGCTTACGCGCGCACCATCAGGGGCGCAAGGTCGGGTGTGGCGAGCGGGGCGCTGAGAGCACAGCGGGGCGGTGAGAGCACGGCGGGGCGCTGAGAGCACAGGGCGACCGAGTACGTGGCGACTCGATCGGCGACCGCTGCGCGCGTTTCGACCCCGTCGGCCACCCCAGCGAAGGCGCGCGTGGCGCGGCAGACCGGCTCGAGGCGTGGGGGCGTTCAAGGCCGGCGTGCTCGAGGATCTCACCGCGCGCGTCGGGCTGCGCTTCGTGGCCGCCTACGGCAACGCGCCGACCGACATCTGCGCCTACGCCGAGGCCGGGATCGATCCGGCGGTGACAAACATCGTGGGCTCCCACGGTGGCGAGGCCTGCGACGACGGCGAGCCGACGCAGGCCGTCAGCGACTACCGGGACCACCTGAACGACCTCGGCGCGTCCACGCTGCCCTGATCGACGGCGCTCCGGGCGCGACTCCATCGGACGGCCGGACGCGCGTCGGCTCCCTCGGCCACCGCGGGGCGTCGAACCAGGCGTCCGCGTCGCACGGAAAGCGCGCCTCACGGCGGACCGAAGCGTCGCGTGGGCTGGGCACCGTCACGCTTCGCCCGAGGGCCGTTTCCGGCTACCTTCACGCGATGCGCGCCCTGGCCCTGTCACTGGTCCTCGCGTCCGCGCCAGCGCTGGCGGTGGAGCAGGACGTGCGCCTGCGCGCCGATTACTTCCACCTGACCGCCGGGCAGGACGGGGGGCCGGGGGCCCAGCTCTTCGGCTACGGGCTGCGCGCGCGGCTGGTCGACCTGGCGCCGTTGCCGGCGGGGGTGCTCGAGCTGGGGGTCGAGGGGCGCGCGCGCGAGGATCTGGCGCGCGAGCGGGGCACCTGGCGGGGGTTGTCCGAGGCGCGGCTGACGCTGCGCGACGTGGGCGCCTTCTCGGTCACCGCGGGGCGCTTCGGCTTCGGTGAGGGCATCGCGGTGCTGCGGGTGGACGGGGGCGAGGTGGCGGCGCAGGTGCACCCCGCCGTGCGCGTCTCGATGGCGGGCGGGCTGGTGGCGGACGACGAGGACCTCACGCCCGACGCCGATCGGCCGGTCGTGGCGGGGGCCGTCACGGTGCGGGTCGATGACTGGCTGGATGGGGCGGCGAGCGCGAGTTGGAGCCGGGTGCGCGAGGCGCCGGCCGCGCGTGAGGCCGAAGGCGAGACGCAGCGCGACGTGCTCGACGCGGCGGCGCGGGTGCTGGTGATCCCGACGGACACGACCTGGGCCTTCGCCAGCCTCGATCTGGCCGACGTGGCGAGCTGGACGGTGCCGCCGGACGATCCGCGCACCTGGTCGGCGACGGCGCAGGGCTTCGCGCTCACGCAGATCTACGGCCAGGCCGGGTATCGGCCGGTGCGACCGCTGCGGCTGGACGTCGGATGGATCTGGCAGGCGAGCCGCTTCGCCGCGGTCGATTCGACCGACCACTTCCAGGACGCCTCGGGGCGGGTGCGTTGGCGCTTCGCTCCGGGGATGCAGGCGATGGCGCGTGGGCGCGCGCGGGTGCGCGACCGGCGGGTGGTCGACGGGGAGGTCGAGGCGACCCAGGCGGAGATCTCGACGCGCGCACAGGCGGCGATCGACGCCTCGGATCTGTTCGACCTGGGCCTGGCGGTGAACGTCGGGGCGCTCCACGATCGGTCGCCGTCGCGCAATCAGACTGCGCTGACGGGCGAGGCCGGCTGGCAAGGCATCGCGGGGCATGCGTTCGGTGGCTTTCGGACCACCCTGCGCGACCCCGACGACACGTTCTCGACCTTCACGCCCGATGAGCCGGGCGCCACCGTCGCGCTGGATCCCTATAGCCGGACGGTGGAGATGGCGGCCTTCGGGCGGGCGGCGCTGCAGGCGCGTTGGGGCTACGTGCAGGCGAGCGTCGACTACGACCTGCAGGCCGCGCAGTGGATGGCCTTCACGCAGACCGGCGTGGTGTGGCGATGACGCTGCTGATCCTCGTGCTGCTGGCCATGCCCGACGCGGGGGCCATCGCGCCCGTTGGGGGAGTCAGCGCGGCCGACGCGGGGGTCATCGCAGGCGACGCGGGGGTCATCACAGGCGACGCGGGGGTCATCACAGGCGACGCGGGGGTCATCACAGGCGACGCCGGGGTCATCGCAGGCGACGCGGGGGTCATCACAGGCGACGCCGGGGTCATCTCAGCCGACGCGGTGAGCGACGCGGCCGGCGCGTGGATCCCCCCGGCCACGGCGACGCGTTGCGCGCTGGACCTGCTGGCACCCATGAACGCCCTGCCCTGCCAAGCCTGCCACCTCGAGGCGCCGGGGGTGCCCGTCGAGTGCACGCGCTGCCACACGAAGCCGCCGCCGCACGCCGCCTTCGGCCCCTGCGGCGCCTGTCATCGGCCCGACACGCGCATGGCCGAGACCCCCTTCGATCACACGGCGCGCACGGGCTTCGCGCTCGCCGGCCCCCACGCGCTGCGGCGTTGCGCCGACTGCCATCGACCCGACGGCCCGAAGGTGGTGGACGACGCTTGCCACCGTTGCCACGCCGATCGACACCGCGGCCGGGCGGGCACGCTGTGCACGGACTGCCACTCGACCGACACCTGGCTGCTGGTGCGCTTCGACCACGCGACGACCGGCTCCTCGCTCACCGGGCGACACCTGGCGGTGCCATGCCTCGACTGCCACCCCGGCGGGCGCTTCATCGGGCAGCCGGCGGGCTGTGTCTTCTGCCACGGCGAGGATCTGCCTACGGGACATCGCTTTCCGGGCGCCCGAGACTGCGAGGAGTGCCACACGCCGGCCGGCTTCGCGGTCACGCGCTTCGTCCACGATCCCGCGGTCGCCACGGGCGGCGTACACGCGCGCGTCGCGAGAGACTGCGGACGCTGTCACGCGGCCGCGGCGCTCGACGCCGAGGATTGCGCGCGCTGCCATCTGCGCGATCTCACCACCTCGCACCGGGCCTTCCTGCAGGACGCCGACGGTCTGTTGGACTGTACCCGCTGCCACGACCGCGCGGCGCCCTGGGCGGCGGCCAACTTCTTCCGGCACCCGCTCGCGCTGACCGGCGCGCACGTCGGCCCGCCCTGCGGAAGCTGTCACCCGCTGCCCGTGGCGATCAAAGCCGGGGCCGAGGCATGCCGCGGCTGCCACCTGAGGGATCAGCCGTCCCGCAACCATCCCAACGGCCGCGACTGCGTGGACTGCCACTCGACGTCGGGCTTCTACCCGGCCCTGTTCCGATGAGGGCGGCAGTACCGATGAGCGCGGTGCCGATGAAGGGATGGCTCCTCGCGAGCGGGCTCGCCGCGAGGTGGCTCGCGATGGGAGGGTTCGCGATCGCGCTGCTCTGCCTCACGGCCTGCCAGAGCGAGCGCGCGGCGGCCGTGCCCGCGGCGCCGCGACACCCGGTGCCGGTGGCCGACGGCGCGCGCTGCCGCGACTGTCACGCCGCCGAGGGCGATGCCGGAGGGTCGGCGTCGCCGGCGCCCACCTGGCACGCGCTCGACCTCTGGGGCGCGGACTTCGCGGACTGCCGGCCCTGCCACCGACCGGATGCCTTCGCGCCGGCGATCTTCGACCACGCCGCCTGGCCCCTGACCGGGCGCCATCGAACGCCCGATCCCGACGCGCCGGTGCGCTGCGACCGATGCCACACCGCACCGCTGCCCGCAGATCCTGACGCGGCGGCGCGCTGCTTCGATTGCCACGCCGAGGATCGGCCCGCGGTGAGCCACGGGTTCGTCAGCCAGCGTTGCGCGGACTGCCATGACGCGCGTGGCTTCGGAGGCGGCTTCGCGCCGGCGCGCGCGGTTCACCCCGCGACCCTGCCGCTGGAAGGACCACACGCCGACCGTCGCTGCGTCGCGTGCCACCTGCCGGCCCTCGCGGGGCAACGCCTCCGCGCCGACTGCGCGTGCTGCCACTCGCGCGACGCGCGAGGCGCCGCGGTGGCCCACCTCTTCCCCATGCGCTGGCGCTCGCCGGTGGGGGACGAGACGCCCGCGGATCGGACGGCCTGTGCGGTGGACGACACGGTCGAGCCCGGCCGCGACTGCGACGCGTGTCACGAAGACGGCTTCGAGGGCGGCGCCTTCGCGCACGACGCGTGGCCGCTCGAAGGGGCGCACGCGGCCCCGCGGCTGGTGGGCGGCGTCGCGCTGGCCCGCTGCGATGGGTGCCACCTGGACCGCGCGGAGCCGACCCCCACGGCGTGCGCCGAGTGTCATCGGGCGCTGGGGCGCGCCCCGGGGCCGCCGGCCGGTCATCGCTTCGGCCTGAGCGACTGCGGGCGATGCCACGGCGCCCTGGACTGGCGCGTGGCGGGCTTCGACCACGCCATCACCGGCCGGGTCCGCCTCGGCACGCACGCGGCGCAGGACTGCGGCGTCTGCCATCAGGCCACCGAGGGGGTCGGTCGCGTGGGCTGCGATGGGCCGGGCTGCCACCCAGGCGAGCACGCCGCGGCCCAGATGCCGGGCCACCCTGCGCGACCGGACGCCAACTGCGCCGCCGTCGGCTGTCACGATCCCGCGGCGGTGCGCTGGTGAGGCGCGCCCTCGTCGGCTTCCTGCTGGCCACGCTGGCGACCGCCACCCTGCTGCTGTGGGTCGACCAGCCGCTGCGGACCGCGGCGGCACCGCATGGCATCCTGAGCTTCGAGTTCGCGGGGGAGGCGTTCACGGCCAGCGCCATCCTGAGCAGCTGGGACGCGGCCGCCCGCCGGTCCGCCGAGCTGAGCCTGGGGCTGGACGCGCTCTTTCCCCTGCTCTATGCCACCACGCTCGGGCTGGCCCTGTGGTTGCGCGGGGCGCCTCGGCTGGCGCGGGCCCAGGCCATCGCGGGGGGCCTCGATCTGGTGGAGAACGCGGCGCTCCTGGCCATCTTGCAGGGCGACCCGCAGGACGGCCTGCCGCAGCTCGCCTTCGCGTGCGCGACCGGCAAGATGTTCCTGCTGGCGTGGGGGCTGCTGGCGCTGCTCATGCTGCCCTGGCGACGGCGGCGCTGAGGCGCGCGTGTCACCCCGAGCGAGCGGGCGCGCTGGGAGGGGCGATCGACGCGCGCTGGCACCGAGTGGTTCCTCGGCGCCGCGCGGCGTCACTGGGGCACCGTGGGCGCACGGCCGCACGGTCGCACGGCCGCACGGTCGCACGGTTGCACG
>CALBMW010000955.1 GCA_937896275.1 uncultured Myxococcales bacterium | reverse complement strand
GTGTGCCAGCACATGCGCAGCTCGGCCTGGTCGTTCTGGGTGTCGCAGCTGTTGCGCGCGACGGCGGCGCCGGGGGGCGCGAAGCCCCACGACTGGTTCTCGTCGAAGTACCAGCCGACGCCGTTGGCCTCGTGCGTCACGTCGCCGGGCCCGGTCGCGAAGGTGACGTCGGCGCGGGCGCCCATGGCGGCCAACGCCAGCGTGTCGCTGCCGGTGGGGCGGCAGGCCGTCATCAGCACGTCGCCCGGGCACCTGGCCAGCGCGTCCTCGACCCGGGTACCCCCGTCGGCGTAGGTGTCACGGAAGCACTCGGCGAAGCCGCCGTCCAGGACGCTCCGAAGCGGCAGCGCCGCCTGAATGCCCTCGAAGTCGACCCCGCCGACGTGGCCGTCGTCGTTGCACACGCGGCGTCCGTCTCGGCTGCACACGCCCTGGCCCACGACGCAGGGATCGTTCAGCCCGGCGACGTCGTCGACGACCCCGTTGCAGTCGTCGTCGACGCCGTTGCACACCTCGACCTGACGCTCGACCGGAGCGACGTCGCACCGCGTGGAGCCGTCGAGCTCGCACGCCACGAGGCCGAACTCGCAGAAGCCCACGCCCTCGTCGCAGGCGCTGCCGGCGATGGTGTCCTCGTCCACCTCGCCGTCGCAGTCGTCGTCCGTGGCGTTGCACTGTTCATCGACCGGGTCGCCGGGGATCGCGTCGCAGCTCAGCCCGGTGCCCTGGATGCCTCCTGGGCGGTGGTAGATCACGCGCTCCCAGTCGCCGTTGCCGTTGACGATCTGGTTGCCGCAGCGGTAGCCCGAGCTCATGCGGCCACCCCCGGTGTGCCAGCACATGCGCAGCTCGGCCTGACCGTCGCCCGTATCGCAGCTGTTGCGCTGCGGCACCTGGCCCTCGGGGACGAAGCCCCACGAGTAGCTGTCGTTGAAGTACCAGTTCACGCCGTTGTGGACGTGGGCCCCGTTGACCACTTGGCCGGTGTCGGTGAGCACCTCGGCGCGCTCGCCCATCGCGGCCAGCGCGAGCGCGTCGCCCCCCCGCCGCCGACACCCGAGCAGCAGGACGTCGCCGTCGCACTGCGCCACGATCTGCGCGACCGGCGTGCCGCTGTCGCCGTAGCTGTCGGCGAAGCAGGGCTCGAAGCCGCCCTGCAGCACGTCCGCCTCGGGCACGTCCTGCTCGACCCCCTCGAAGCCGAAGCCGCCGCCGCCGTCGGGGCACACGGTGAGCCCCTGGCGCAGGCAGGCGCCCTCGCCCACGAAGCAGGCGGCCCCCACGCCCTCGTCGGGGCCGAGCGCCTCGTCCACGCTGCCGTCGCAGTCGTCATCGATGCCGTTGCAGGTCTCGGCGCCCGGTGCGCCCGGGACGGCGCCGCAGACGACCTCGGTCGCGCCGCCGCAGATCGTGAGACCGGGGCGCGCGCAGGCGCCCACGCCGCTGGAGCACTCGGCGCCCAGCTCGAAGTCCTCGTCGAAGGCGCCATCACAGTCGTCGTCGAGGCCGTTGCAGCGCTCCAGGGCGCTGTCGACCACGCAGTCCGAGCGGCCCGCGGACACGCACTGCAGGTGGCCGTCCTGGGTGCAGGCGCCGGTGCGCACGAGGCAGGCTCGGCCGAGGTCGAAGCCCTCGTCCACGCGGCCATCGCAGTCGTCGTCGATGGCGTTGCAGGCCTCGGGGCCAGTGGGCACACAGCCGGCGTCCGGCGCCCGAGCGTCGGGGTGGGGCGCGACGGTCGCCGCGTCGGTCGGATCGGCGTCGACCGCGCGGTCGGGCTGCCCGCGATCGGGTCGCGGCGTCCGGGCGTCCGTCCCTCGATCAGAGATCAGGTGCGCGTCGCGCGGCAGCGCCGGGGCGCCGCTCTCGCTCGTGGTCTCGTCACAGGCGGCCAGCAGCAGCGCACATGCGAGCCACCCAAACCGCGTCGGCCGTGTCATCAACTCCCCCCCGAGGTCCTCGCAACCCTGCGTGGCGTACTATAAACCTTCGATCTTGCTCAGGATTTCCTTCATGACCTCGGAGGTCCCGCCACCGATCGTGATCAGCCGCGCGTCCGTCCAGGCGCGCGCGATCGGGTACTCGGTGGTGTAGCCGAAGCCCCCGTACATCTGCATGCAGTCGTAGAGCACCCGCTGCATCAGGTCGCCGGCGAAGAGCTTGGCCATCGTGATCTCGCGCACGGCGTTCTTGGGCTGCTTCACGAACTTGTCGACCGCGAAGTAGGTCAGGCGGCGGGCCGCCTCGATGGCGGTGAGGTGCTCGACGAGCTTGTGCTTCCACACCTGGAAGCGGGTGATCGGCCGCCCGAAGGCCTTGCGCTCGCTGCCGTACCGGATGGCGTCGCGGACGGCCAGCTCCATGCCGGCCACCGCGGCGACGGCGGCGATGAGCCGCTCGCCCTGGAAGTTGGTCATGATGTGGTAGAAGCCCATGTTCTCGTCGCCGAGGCGGTAGCGCACCGGCACGCGGCAGTCGTCGAAGAAGAGCTCGGCGGTGTCGGAGCTCTTGTTGCCGATCTTCGAGAGCTTCTTGCCGACGCTGTAGCCCTTGGTGTCGGTGGGGAACACCAGCAGGCTGATGCCCCCGTAGCCGTCGTCGCCCGTTCGCACCGCGAGGGTGATGAAGTCGGCCCGCGTGCCGTTGGTGATCCACAGCTTCTGGCCGTTGATGACGTAGTCGTCGCCGTCACGGCGGGCGGTGGTGCGGATGGCGGCCACGTCCGATCCGCCGCCGGGCTCGGAGACGCCCAGGGCCGAGATCATGTCCCCCGCGATGGCCGGCGCGAGGAAGTTGCGCTTCACCTCGTCGCTGCCCAGCTCGCCGATGATCGGCGTGGCCATGTCCGACTGAACCATCAACGCCATGTTGAGACCGGCGTTGTGGGAACGGACGAGCTCCTCGGCGTAACAGACCGTGTACCACCAGTCGAGGCCCAGGCCGCCGCTGGCCGGGTCGTGGCCGATGCCCAGGAGCCCCAGGTCGCCGGCCCGCTTGAAGACCTCGCGTGGGAAGATGCCGTCGTGGTCCCACTCCTCGGCGTGCGGGGCGAGGCTCTCGGCGAACCGACGCACCGTCTGACGGATGGCTCGATGGTCGTCGGTGAAGATGTCGCGATCCTGCATCGAGACGCGCTGCTCGCTCATGGTGCCTCCGGGCCGGTTTGCGAGGGGCAGCTTCGCTCATTCGGCACGCCGCGGGCAATCGGGCAATCGCGCCTGGCGTGCCCGCGCGGGCTGATCTCAGCGCACCGGGATGAGCGTCAGGGACGGCGCCTCGCCCGTCGCGTCCTCGAAGCGGCCGGCCTCGGTGCTCCACCGGTAGGGGCCCGCTTCGGCGGTGCGAAAGCCATCGCGGCGGGCGCGCAGGCGGTGGGACTCGCCGATGGACGCGGGGGTGGCGAAGCGGCCGTCGACGTCGGCGACGAGCCGCACGAAGCGCTGGCCGTCGTCGAAGAGGATCTCGATGGGGGTGCCCACCGCGGGCCCACCATCGATCAGCCGGGCGGTCCCGCCCAGCTCGGCGGCGTCGGGACCCGTCGAGCCGTGCGGCAGCTCCAGGTGCCCCACGTCGGCGTCGCCCGCGGGATCGACCTGAACCTGGCGCACCGCGTCGTCGTAGCCCGTGAGGTGGGCGACGAGGCGGTAGCGTCCGGCGGGGACCGGATCGAAGACGACCACGCCCTCCAGCGGGCGCGTCGTGTCGGCCGGCGCGTCGGAGCCGGCGGGCAGCAGATCCACCGTCACCGCCGCGAGGCGGCCGGTGGTCTCGTAGGCGCGCAGGCCCACGGTGCCGCGCACGACCCCGGGCAGGGGCTCGAGGCGCGGGGGGGGGTCCAGCGCCGTGCGACCGCCCGTCGTGATCCGCACGGCGTCGACGTGAACGGGGCTGTAGCCGGATCGGGTGATCTCGAGCGCCCAGGACCCGGGGGGCAGCGCCAGGGTGAACGCCCCGTCGACGCCGGCGAGGGTGAAACGACCGCTGTCCGGCTGGCGGATCGTCACGCCGACGGCCTCGGCCGATGGGCGGCCGGCGAGCACGACCTGCCCCACGACGAGGCCCTCGTCGCCGTCCGCGGGCGGCCTGAGCGTGAGGGTGCCGACGTCGATCACCTGTCCCGGCGTGAGCGACAGCAGCAGAGGGCTCGTGGCCAGCCCCGGGGCCTCGACCTCGAGTCGCCAGGCCCCGGCCGGCACGCGCGCGAGGGTGAAGGCGCCCCCCTCGACCAGGGTGGTGGTGCGCGCCGCCTCGGCGTCGCCGTCGCGCAGGTGGACGCGCACCAGATCGGCCAAATCGGCGGCGGCCGCGGGCAGGGCGACCACGCCGCTGACGCGCGCGGTGCCGCGCGCGTCGGGCGGCGTGTCCGGGTCGAGCGGGTGATCGGCCTCGATGGGCGCGCAGGCGGCCGACAGGGCGCAAATCAGCAGGGCGCGGATCATGGCGCGACCTCCGGGGCGTCGAACCGCCAGGTGGTGCGGGGCTCCGCGGTCAGCCAGGTGTCCACCAGGGCGGTGATCCAGAGCGCGCCGGCCGCGACGAAGAAGACGTTGGCCCGGGCGTAGTGGGCGTTGCCGTCGTCGCGCCGCGAGACCGCGTCGAAGTCGTCGCTCGCCTGGTAGTCGCTCTCTGCCACGGCGCCCAGGACGCCGGACGTGATCCCGGCCGCCAGCGCTGTGCCAAAGAGCGTCGCGTAGGTCACGCCGCGGCCCGGCTCTCCGGCGTAGATCTGGCCCCAGCCAGGCCACGCGACCGAGCGCCACAGGGCGTCCTCGGGCGTCTGCTCGACCAGCGCTGCGTCGCGAAAGCGCAGAAACGCGGCGCGGTCGAAGACCTGCTCGGCGTGCGCCAGCGGGCGGCCGTCTCCGGCGTCGGCGAGGGCGGCGCGCAGGGTGAGCTTGTCCTCGTGGGCGATGAGGGTGCCGGTCACGACGGTGTCGGCGCCGTGCAGGCGGGCCAGGGCGCGGGCCTCGTTGCCCGAGGCGGGCCGACCGAGGGCGTCGGTGCCGGCGTCGAGGGTGGCGGCGTCGGCCAGGAGCAGGTTGGCGCGCCCGTCGAGGCGGTGTCGCAGGGTGGCGGTGCCCAGGGCGGGCAGCGCGAGGGAGGGCATCGGATCGTCGATGGCGTCGAGGCGCAGGACGGCCAGCCGGGCCACGTCGGGCCGGGCGATCAGCGAACGGTGCAGGTTGGCGGCGAGCTGTTCGAAGCCTGCCGCGACGTCCTCCGGCGGCGCCGGGGGCACCGAGGCAGGCGAGGGCACCGCGACGGTGGCGGGCGCGGGCTCGGGCGTCGGGGGCGGGGCGTCGGTGGCCGCGGCGGGAGTC
>CALBMW010000954.1 GCA_937896275.1 uncultured Myxococcales bacterium | reverse complement strand
CCCCGACGACGCTCGCCGGGCCTTCGTGGAAGGTCTGCGCCGCTCACCTGACGACCGCCGCGGCCGGGCCGGCCTCGCTCGCCTCGACGCTCGCGCCCCCGCCGGCCCGGCTCGCGTCGAACCCAGCCGACGCTAGCCATTCACATGCAGCGCGACCACACACATGACGACGGCGAGTCGAGGGGCGCCCCCCGAGCGGTCGCGCCCGCGCGCTGGATGGGTGACGCGCGGCCCGCACGTGTTACCGGTTCGCCGCGGTCGTGGTCGTTTCTTCGGCGATCCTCACGGCGGCACGGGCCTTGCGGGCTGTCGCGCGGATCTCTTCGACGATCTGGTCCGGAGGCTCTCGTGATGCGCGACGCTGTCAGACGGCCGAGCTTGGCCCCTCTGTTCTTCCGGTTCATGCTCCTGCCTGTCTCGTCCTCCCTGCTGCTGCTCTCGGCGGGCTGCGACGACGACGAGAGCGACGCCGAGAGCGGGCGCGTGCTCTCGATCATGGAGCAGCGCTGCGCGAGCGGCGCTTGTCACGGCGTCACCGCCGAGGCAGCGGCCAGTCAGCAGCTCGACGACGCGCGCTGGCTCACCTTCCGGGTCGACGGTCGGGGCGCCATCACCGATCCCGACGCCGCCCTCGCCTCGATGCGGACGAAGGTCAACTCCGCCGAGGATCCGGTCTTCTCGACGCTGCTCCGCAAGACGCTCTCGGTGGCCCAGGGTGGGCTGCACCACCATCGCGGCGCCGTCTTCCAGTCCCGCGAGGATCCCGACTATCAGGCCCTCGCCGCGTGGGCGGCCAAGGTCGACGGGACCGAGGGGGCCGACGTCCCGGCGCTCGATCCGCTCGAGACGCGCTTCGTCGAGACGGTCTACCCCACGCTCATCCAGAAGGGCTGCGTCACCGCCACCTGCCATGGTGAGCTGAACTTCGGCGTGACGCTCTTCAAGGCCCCCGCCGTGGGGGGCACGCTGAAGACGCCCCGCGCGGACCTGCGCGCGACCTACATCGACACGCGACGCAACCTCTCGCTCTGGGGCGACCCCCTTCAGTCACGGCTGATCGCCAAGATGCTGCCCTTGGAGTTCGGCGGCATGCCGCACAAGGGCGGCAACGATCTCTTCTTCGCCACCCAGGTCGAGCAGGGGCTGGATCCGCGTAACGCCGCAGAAGTCAACGCGATCGTGGAGTGGGTCAAGGCCGAACGCGCCGCCGCGCTCGGCGACGTCTCGGCCACCGCCGGCGAGGCCCGCGCCCTCGTGTTCGTCGGCGGGCCGCTGCCCGACGCCGGCCCCTTCGACGTTGCGCCGTTCACGCCCGGGACCGATCTCTACCGCCTCGACGCGCCCTTCGTGGGCCAGGCCCCCGTGAACCTGACGGCGCGCCACCACGACGGACCCGCCGACGTCCGCGACCCGGCCGTCAGCCACGACGGTCGACGCATCGTCTTCACGATGCGGACCTCGGAGGCGGACGCGCACAACCTCTACACGATGGATCTCGAGGGCGGCGACCTGCGCCCGCTCACCCACGACGCGTCCGCCACCGACAGCGGCCTGGTGGTCGGCAACTTCGGGCCCGTCTTCGGTCCCAACGGAGGCGTCGACCGTCCCGGCACCGACGAGCGCATCTACTTCTCGTCGACGCGCGCCGGCGATCGGTCCGACGACGCGCGCTTCCAAAACGCGGATCTCTATGCCATCGACGTCGATGGCAGCCACCTCGAGCGCCTGACCTACACGGTGGTGCCCGAGGTCGCGCCGACCTTCCTGACCAGCGGAGAGTTCGCCGGCAGCGTCGCCTTCACCATCAAGCGTGCCGTCGAGGGCGGCTTCAAGGGCGTCTTTTTCCGCTTCCCCATCGACCACGACGCGGCCCACCACCTTCAGCCCGAGGCGCACCCGCACTTCGGCATGAGCGAGCCGCCGGAGGTCTTCTATCGGCTGCGCGAGATGCCCGATGGCCGCGCGGCGCTGGTGCTGCTCGACGAGGGCAACCGCTGGCGCGGCGGCCAACTCGCGATGCTCGAGCGGCAGTTCGCCGTCGAGGTGCCCGAGGGTGACGAGGCCAGCGCGACGCTGCCCGGCTTCCGGCACGCGCTCACCATCCTCGGCGCCGACGTGACCCGCGCCGGATCGAGCGTGGGCGGATTGTGGCGCGATCCCAGCCCCCTGCCCGACGGCACCCTGCTCGCGGCGCGCGCGGCGGGCATGATCGATCTCTCCGACGCCGCCGCCGCGCCGAGCCCGGCCCTGGTCCGCGTCACCCTCGAGGAGGATCGCGCCAGCAACCGGCCGCGCATCAAGGGGGTCGAGACGCTGTTCGCCGATGCCGCGCTGCCCGTGTCACAGCCGGTCGCCGTCTACCCACGGCCGGCGGAGGATCCGCCTCACGCGCGCGCCTGGACGGACGGCGACGAGCCCGCGACGCTGGTGCACAGCGGCGTGCAGGTGATCGAGGCCGTGCTGTCGCGGCTGGCGCCGGTCGCTGCGCGCGTCGTCCGCGACGACCTGGTCTACGTGCGCGCGATGGTGCCGTTGGCCGTCGCGGGCGCGCTCGAGGTGACGCCGGTGCCCGCCTCCGAGACCCGGGACGGGCACCCCCACGCCACCAACCTCTCGATCACCGGCCACATGCCGCTGTTCGCCGCCCTCGAGGTCCCGGTGGCGCCCGATGGCAGCCTGGCCGCGCTGATCCCGGCGAAGGTGCCGGTGCGGGTGGTGACCCTCGACGCCGACCGCGTGGCGACCGGCACGCTGCAGCACCAGTGGTACGCGGCGCTGCCCGGCGAGCGCTTCCCCGTGGGCATCCCGGAGAGCTCCTTCGCGGCCCGCTGCGCCGGCTGCCACGGCTCGATGGACGGCCGCCCCGAGTCGGTCCTGCAGCCGCCGACGGACTTCGTCACCCAGGCATCCGTGACCCAGGCGCTCTACGACGGGGCCGACCGCCGCAAGCCGCTCGCGCTGCCGGTCATCGACGCCTCGTTCTTCGTGATCGTCGACTTCCGCGCCGACGTGCAGCCCATCCTCGACGCGCGGTGCGCGACCTCGGGGTGTCACGTCGGCGAGGCCCCCGCGGGCGGTCTGTCCCTCACGAGCGCCCCCACGGCCCACTACACCGACGCCTACGAGAGCCTGCTGGCGCTCGGCGACGGCTCGGCGGGCGGGTTCAAGTACGTCGACGCCGCCGGGCACCGCGCGCGCGGATCCTACCTGGCCGAGAAGATCATGGGGCGCGAGTACGAGGCGCCGCACGCGTTCGCGCGGCCGTGCCCGCCCGAGGGGCCGCCCCTGAACGAAGAGGAGAGGCTGACGCTCCTCCGTTGGATCGAGTTCGGCGCGACCTTCGTCGGCGTGCCGCCGGCACCGTGAGCGTGGCGTCGTCGTGGGGGGATTGATGGAGTTCTCGGGGGGGATGTTCACGCCTTGGATCGCGGCCCTCTCGCCGGTCGCGGCCCTGCTGCTGGTCGCCGCCCTGCTGCCGGCGTGCGAGGGGCCGGGGCTCGGCGCGCTCGATCCGCTGCCCGATCCCGATCGCGCGCTGTTCGCGGCCGAGGCCGGGCCCCTGCTCGAGAAGCGCTGCGCCGACGTGAGCTGCCACGGGGTCGATGGGCGGCCGTTCGTCCTCTACGCGACCGGGCGGCGCCGCCTCGACCCGGCGGACAACTTCCTGCCCACGCCCCTCGAACCGGAGGAGGTGGACGCCAACTACGACGCGGTGCGGGGCTTCCTCGACGCCGACGCGCCGCGCCGGACCACGTTGCTGCGCAAGGCGCTCGGGGCGATGGGGCACGGCGGCGGGGCGGTCTTCGCGCACCCCACCGATCCGGAGATGCGGGCGCTCGAGGCGTGGGTGGCGCAGTGAGTCGCCATGAGCTTCCCCTCGCGGCTTGCCTGCTGCTGACCGTGTTCGCCTGCGATGCCGCCCCCGCGGATCGCACCACCGCGCTCGCCCCCGATCCCAACCCGATGGGTCACGGCGACCCGCTCTGGTCGCCGCAGCCGGATCGCGACCGGCCGCGCGCGCTGTGCACGTCGGGGGACAAGGCCTGGGTGATGCTCGGCGGCACCGAGGACGCGCCGGGCGACTCGGTGGCCGTCGTCGATCTCGCCGCGCGCCGGGTCCTGCGCCGCGTGAAGGTGGGGCGCTCACCTTGGGCCTGCGCGCTCGATCCGACCGGTCGATGGCTGGTCGTGACGCTCCGCTACTCGGACCGCGCGGTGGTGCTCGACGCCCGCACCGACGCCGAGGTGGCGCGCGTGCCCGTGCCCTTCTACACCGAGTCGGCCCTCTTCTCGGCCCGGGGCGACCGCGTCTTCCTCGCCAACCGCTGGAAGGACTCGGTCCTGGCCTGGGACGTTGACCTGTCGGATGGCTTCGAGGTCGTGCGGACGTCCTACGACGGCGTCCCGTTCTACGATCCCATGGGGACGCCGGTGGGCGACAACCCCGCGCCGATGGCGCTCTCGGCCGACGGTACGCGGCTGTTCGTGGGCGCCGTCGCCGGCCTCACGATCGCCGTGCTCGACGCGCGCACGCTCGCGCTGGTGGACGCCGACGGCGATCCCGCCACGACCACGCGGGGCGCCCCGCCGGGCATCACGCACCTCGACTTCCGCTCGCCCGTCGGCGGGCTCGCCGTCTCGGATCGCTGGCTCTTCGTCACCGACACCGGGCGCGGCACCGGATCGCAGCCGGCGCGCGGCAGCGACCTCGACGACGACGGCGCGCCCGGCGATCACACCGCCAACGTCGTCTTTCAGGACGTGCAGAACGAGATCGGCGTGATCGACACGACCACGCTGCGCGAGGTCCACCGCTACACCTCCGACACGATCTGCTGCCGTGACTACCGCGACGTCGATCCCGATCGCCCGTCGCGCGGGCTGGCCATCCCCGCGCCCGACACCTGGGCGCCGGACGTGCTGCGCTGGCTGCCGCCGCGCGAGACCTGGATCGTGGCGGGCGCGCTCCCCGAGGCGATGGCGGTGGACGCGGGCGCGCTGTGGGTCGCCTACCCCGGCTCCAACGAGGTGCAGGGCTTCACGATCGGCGCCGACGGGTCCTTGTCGCCGCGGCAGGTGGCCGGCGGGCTGCTGCGCACCGGCTTCAACCCCAAGGCCATCGCCGTGACGGGGGGGCGCGTCGTGACCGCGAACCGGCTGGGCGAGTCGCTCACCGTCTTCGCGCCCGGCGCGGGATCCGCGGACGGCCTGCCCATCGTCGTCGGCGATGTGTCGGGCGGCGCGTTCCCGGCGACGGACGCCGAGATCGGGGAAGCGATCAACGAGATGACCGCGGCCTTCACCGTCGACGGCGACCAGAC